>CALBPO010000216.1 GCA_937899295.1 uncultured Opitutia bacterium | reverse complement strand
CCAACCAATCATCGCTCGGCTCATCTGCGCCGAAACCGTTCGCCTCAGCAAAGGTCAAACCATCGCGTTCGCTCGCCTCCCAATCTTCATTGCTGGCCACACTCACCGCTCGCCACAATCCCAGCGAACCGTCGGCAAAGGTTTCTTCTAATAGGGCTTCCTGCGCCCGAAGCGCAGAAGGAGCCAACACACTGCCAGCGACCACCGCCAGCGTAGAAATTCGAGAGAGTATTCGTTTAAACATAGACAACTTTACACAATGAATGATTCGTATTAATGTTAAACTTTCCAAACGAAAGCCTAACTGAACGAGCGTGTTATCTACCGAAACGCCCCAAGCTTCCACGGAAGAACTGCAACGGTTTCGCCACGACTCACAATACCACATACCCCACGCAACTAATTCTTCACTTTTCCACCGACCTCGCCCAACGAACGTGACATTCACGTCTCTTTAGGCATGGACGTATGCACAGTTTCGCAAGCGTGCACATTTTTAACATTAACCCAATGTCACTGAGTTAAGCTAAGGTTAGTTCAAGTGATGGGCTTGTAGGGCTGAGCTGGCGGGAGACGACGGGGTGTTCGTCGCTCGAATGATCTCCCTGCGCGAACAACGGAGGCCGCTCGAAGCATTCTTAGACTTACCCGATTCATGATCTCTTCCCATCGCTCGGCAGAGACGGCGACCAGGCCTACAAAGTGATCTCGCACCACGCCGATCGCTCTTTTAACATGGATCTTGTAGCGCTGCTGACAGCTAGCTTTCTGCCGATCCAGCGCCGGTTGACTAGCGGTGGCGAGACTGACAGCCATATTCTGACAGAGCACTCGCGCATGGAAGTCTTGGTAAACCGAATGAACTGTCTTCCCTGTCCAGTTCTCCACTTCGATTTTACATTTGGCCGTCTTGATCCCTTCTTCCACCGTCCATCTCTCATGGTAGAGCGCTTTGAAGTCTTCCTCTGGATACTTCTGGCTATCCACCAAGTCTGTCAGCAACACCTCCACCTCTCCCGTGTCCAGCTCGACTCGCACAAATCGTAGCCGACTGCTCTTTGGCAATGAGATGCCGTAGCCTTTAAACTCCTCGATGACTTCCTTGCTGAAATGATAGTCAAAACTCTCTTCTCGCGCTTTGCTTTTCACAAAGGCGTGTGCTGGGGGATAGCGGCCCACAGGAACCCTGATGACAACGTGCGACTCCTGCGCCAATGACCATGCGATGATTCGAGGGCTGTGATAGCCACGGTCGTAGATCACACAGTCTTTCTCCCAAACACGTTCCCCCAGAAGTTCCTGCGCGTGAGTGAGTTCTCCTTGCTCGTAGGGCGAAATCTCTGCGGCTACGATCAGATTACTACGCACCTCGTAAAGATAGCTCATGCGAGCAAGCGGTGGTGAAGTGCCTTGACGACACTCCGCTTCGCCAAAGTGCGCCGCGATCTCGGGAGAGCCCTTAATCAGACGTAACGTCGAGCCATCCATAGCAAGCAACCGCAACCCATGCCAACGATGATCGCCGAGAGCGTGATCTCGTGCCGTCGCGACCAGGGCATCGTTGAGATCTACAAATGCAGAGGCTTTAAGGAACGCGCGAGCTTTAGAGAAAGCAGTTGGATGAGGAGCCTCGGGATCACCTGCCTGATCGAAGAAGCGCTCGAGATCAAGATGAAGTGCCGAACGGAGATTCCAAATAAGGATCAAGCAGAGCCGATGAAAGGGAAGCTTACGATCCCGGACGAAAGCAGAAGCCTTCGTTCGGTGGCGAGCAATGAACTCAGGATCCTTGAGTTGGTTGGAAAGCGTTGCAAAGAGGGACGCACCCCATTTAGATGTCTGTGAGGGTATTTCACGCCATAGCCACTATAATATCAACTTGTGATAGTTTGAAGGTCGGTGTTGTCGTGATACCGAACCACCCTACCATTCCTCCTACTTTCAGCAAGATCATTCGCCCTTTCCCTTAACTCATCGACATTGATTGTAGAAATGACCTGCGAACGGGGTGACGCGCGGTGGCAAGGAGAGGGCGCTGTCATCGATAAAGTCATTACTGACCTGGCAGAAGAGGGCATTTGTCAGCCTGAAGACATCGTTGAAACACACCACTTTCAAGAAGCTCATGCGTATCCGATTTACGATTTGGGTTTCGAGGCGCACCTTGAACAGGTGCAAGCCTTTCTCAAGGAGGTTTCCAATCTGGAATCCACTGGGCGGCAGGGAGGCTTCCGCCACCCTAACATGCACACGTCAATGCGCATGGGCGGCGATGCCGCTGAGCGGGCCCGTCAATCGCTTTTCTCTAAAACTTCCCAGAAGCCCGTATGATTATTTCCCCCGCGCGTCTCGACGGTGTTTTTCGAATCACGCCACAGATCTGGTCTGATGACCGTGGCCAGTTCAGCGAGACGTATCGATCAGACCGCCTGCCCTCGTTAGGGATGCCTGATGCCTTCGTTCAGGATAACGTTAGCCACTCCAAGCGCGGTGTCCTCCGAGGACTGCACTTTCAGAACCCCAAGGCGCAGGCCAAATTTCTAACGGTGCTCTCTGGTGAAATTTACGACGTGGTCGTCGATCTGCGGCCCCATTCCGTCACCTTTGGCCA
>CALBPO010000215.1 GCA_937899295.1 uncultured Opitutia bacterium | reverse complement strand
TTTGTCGATGAAGAAGTATTCCGCAGGTAGAGATAGCACGTCAGGCAGTGGCACGCTCTCGGGCTCGGGTGCTATTTGGGTAGGTTCGCTCACGACTTGTGTATTAAGTTCAGAATGAATCGCTTTCTTCACCGATGTCTAGCGCCGAATAGCGAGCGGGCGGGCTACTCGGTCGTCCTTGGGTGTATTCGGAGACTTGGAGGATTTTAAATGGATAGCCGATGGCCTCTTGTTCGCTGAGCGTTCCAGTCTTGGGCGTGTCGTCTGAATCTCTGCCGGGGACGCTGCCGCTGGCACCTTCCTCAGTGTTAAAATTTGGCTCGACTAGTGCGCTAACAGTAAAGGGAGCTTGGCCGCGCCAGAGGCTCACGGTGACGCGAAGCAGGCTGACTTCGACGGCGCCGCTACCGCTACTGGCTGACCCGGGCAATTGCTGCAGATAGGGTAGATCATTGAGTCCATCGAAGAGACGGTCTTCATCGAAGCCGCCTTGCAGGGCGATCAGTTCTAGCACTGGCTGAGAGCTACTATTAATGTTGGCCGCGCCTGCGTTAATGACTGAGACCATGCTCTCGAGCTTGGCAAAGAGTTCGTTGGGCACACCGTTCTCGTCGAAAAATTCGTCCTCCCAAATTTCGAGTAGGCGCAGCTCTTCGAGACTCTGAAGAGGGCGATTAGCTGCACGGTAGGCGGGTTTACGGCGGAGGTAGTCTTCCGACTCCGCCCCATTAAGCCGGCGGCTTTCGTCGGGATCGATCCAGTCGAGCAGCATACTGCTGAGCTCTCTAGCTGTGCCGAAGTCGAAATCAAAGCTTTCTTCCAGCATCTGGTTGAGTAGTGCTTCGTCCATCGTATTGATTGAGAGCTTATTGCTTTCGTCTTGGATCTGAATCTCTAGTTCCCATCCATTTGGGATCTTGATGCCGGCGTAGTTGACAGGGTCGGCCCAGCCCTGCTCTGGGGCAAAGAGTTTGCCGTCGTCGATCAGTGCGACTTCGTGGATCGTGGCCAGCGCGACTTCTAGCATACTGTAAGTAAACGAGCGCACATCGGCTGGCTCGTTAAAAATAGCACGATACTCAAGATCTTCGACCGCTTCATCAATGAATCGCGTGACAATAAAGGAGAGGAGCAGGACGATGGCGAGGACAGCGATAAGGACGCTGCCTCGTTTAGGTCCGGAAAAGTGTTCTCTGTTAGCCATCATTCTAAAAGATTAAAGCGTTCCTTGACGTTACGGGGATCGTAAGGCTGCGCTCTTTAATGACACCTTCGTATTCAAAAGTGAGCTTTAAGAAGCGTGGGAGTATAAATTGATCGTCGTCCTCACCCTCTTTGGGCTCGGTTTCGGTTTCCCATTTTTCGAAGCGTTCGTCCCAATAGACATATTCCACCTTCGTGATGAGATTACTGATCGGAGTGCGGCGCAGGTCATCGAGATCCTCGGAGTCTTCTTGCAATGGCGTATACCAGAGGAGGCTGAGGCCTTCGTCCTCTTCAAAATGGAGGAAGGCTTCCACCCCGATGATGGGAGCATTTTCTGTTTGCACAAGCAGTGGCGGAGTATCACTAAGCCCAAAGTGTAGTAGCGGGTCTTGGTAGTCGGCAAAACCGGGTGGTTGTGACCAATCGATAGGGTCTTCGGAAACGCGGAGAAGACCGCTGCCAGTTGTGGACTCTGTGGTATCGCCGTCCATTGAATTGCCGCCATTGGAATTATTATTTTCAGAGATGTCTACGGTCACTTCAGAGCCATCCGTTTCG
>CALBPO010000214.1 GCA_937899295.1 uncultured Opitutia bacterium | reverse complement strand
TGGATGGGTAACTCACGCTTCGAGGGTTCGAATTCCTCAATCGCCCGCAACCAAGTCTAATAAGTCTCTATAGATCGATGACTTTTACCTGAAAAAGGCTCCCTTGGTCGAAGAGGTATCTGTTCTGGTAGCCAAGATTTTTCCCATTGGAACTATGTCAGTCCGATCCAAACTACTCGGATCGCAGGAAGTTAACGCAGCAGCCTCAGATAGCGCACTTTAAAGTAACGCTCTTTCGCCAAATTTACTGAGGCGTGGCAGAAATCTCCACGTCCTGTGCCGCAACTAGCTGCCAGCTTTGGTCGCGCAATAACCAAATATCTGTCCAAACCCATTGGCCTTTGCTGCCATCGTATTTTTCCCAGGTCTCGGAGCCGTGGGCGATGGCGGTGGTGCCAAATAAACGCACGTCTACGGAGTCGATGGTGTTTGACCGATAAATGTCTGACGGACCATTACTGGCAACCGCTTGCATCTTGTTATAGCGATTCCCCTCTATTCCTGTGCCAACAAAATCTTCAGCAAAGTAGACCTTCATACGCGAGGTGTCGCCGGTAACTACTGAGGATGCCCAATCAGCCGAGCACTCCTTAATATAGTTTATCGTTTGCTCTTCACTTAGCTCGGCTGCTACCGGCCCAGCTAGCGCGAGACAAAGTAAAGGACAAAGCCTGCACAGCCTTTGGTAGTCCAAAAATTTATTCATAATTGCGTTTCTCGTTGTTCGCGGATGCACGTTCCGATACCGGCCGGTGCTTTGCCTCATGGTCTCAGGTTAATTTCTAGAATACTTGAAAAGAAATGGGGAATCTCAAATCGATAAGCTCGTTTTTGCTCGACGCCTCATCAATTGACGCCACTGTTGACAAGCTAGTGCCGAAATTTGAAGCTGCCGATTTTGGAATGGGCGGGGAATGCAATTGAAAATGGGACATCTAATGAAAATGACAGCCCTACTAATGGTTTTACTCAGCAACGCAGTCAACGCAAATCAATCGCGGAGCGAGCGGTTTTCAATTCAGAATCTAGGCGTGAGCAATCCCGATTGGCAACCTCGCCAAATTAGATATTCCGAATATCTGCCAGATGAACTTGACCAAAGACAACCTGCTCCGCTCATCATTAACTTGCATGGCGGCGGTGGCTCAGAAGAGGACTTAAAAGCGTTTATAGGCACTATAAGCGAGGCGACTAAAAGCGGCGCCATCCCTCCTGCAGTTTGGTCCATGCCAGGAGCCGGGCGCTCTTTTTACATGGATTATCAAGATGAATCAGAGCACTGGGAAAGCATTATTATTGAGGAATACCTGCCTCATTTGCTCGCCAACCATAATATCGATACTGATCGGATTTATTTAATGGGCATCTCCATGGGCGGTATGGGCGGATTGCGTTTAGCTTTCAAGTATCCAGAGAAATTCGCGGGTGTCGCCGTCCTAGAGCCCGCGATCGAGGCTTCCCTACGCTGGAAGGATGTAAGCCCGCTAGACAGCTTCTACCGAGCGGACCAATACGAAGAAAAGTTCGGAAGGCCCGTGGACGCCGATTATTGGGCAGCGAACCACCCCAGTGCCATCGCCGCGGCTGATCCCGACCGTCTTAAAGATCTTGCGATCTACTTCGAAGTTGGTGATCTAGATATGCTCAATCTGTATCGTGGAGCGGAATATCTGCATCGGATCCTATTTGATTCTGGGGTTCTCCACGAATTTAGGCTAGTTCGAGGGGCAGATCACATCGGCGAAAAATTTATGGATCTGCGTTATCGGGATGCGCTCGACTTCATAAACAGGGACATTAATCCGATCGAAGACAAGCTTGATCAGAATTTTGCAACGTTCATCCAGCAAGCCAAGGCGAAGCTAGGCCCAACTGTGCCGCTGCCGCCACATCGCTAACCCGTGTACATTACAGAAGCTCCAGAATCACCAAGCTTAAAAAAACGACAGCAGTAGCCGTATTCGTTGCCAAATAGGGACTTTCGACTTTCGACTTTCGACTTTCGACTTTCGAGTTTTGAGCTGAGCTGAGCAAAGTCTGGAGACCTTTCAGGCGCATTGATGCTTTCACATCATGATGGGCGAGGGTGACGAACAGAACTGAGAAACCAATAAATAGGGGCGTAACAGTTTGGGACCGCTCGCGAAGCTGATTGATATGATTGAAGAATTAGGTCGTGCGTGCTAACCCGCGAGGGCGCTAGTTACTCTCCCCGTCAATAAATTCTAATAAGTATAATTAAATCAATAGCTTAAGATTATAATTTTTGCTCCAGCCAGTATAAATGCCCGCTCGGGAAGCAAAAATTTTCTCTATACTAATCCCACCTGATTCGAGCTAATTGGATTGCAGTAGATTAAAGCGGCAGCCTGTCCGCATTGTAATTTATAAACGCACCGGTATCCGTCAACGTCAATTCATCAAATCGCTGCAGCAAGCTCGCCGCACTCTCATGAGCCGAAATGTCGCCATTGGGGCCACCCATGTCGGTTCTTACCCAACCGGGATGAAAAGCGGCT
>CALBPO010000213.1 GCA_937899295.1 uncultured Opitutia bacterium | reverse complement strand
TGCCCGCCGCCCGATCTTTGATCACTGGACCTAAGTGGTCTCCCGACGGGCGAAGCTTGCTTTTCACAAGCTATTTTAAGAGTGGCTTTCCTGACATTTACAGGATCGATGTGGATTCAAGACTCAAGACTCCAATCGCCACTTTCAAAGGCCTGAATAGCGGGGGCACCTTCAGCCCAGATGGTCGTCAGATAGCGATGTCGCTTTCCGGCACGGGCAATTCCGAGATTTATGTGTCGGACAGTCGTGGTAAAAATATCCGTCGGCTCACGACGAATAAGAGCCTCGAAACCAGCCCAAGTTGGTCCCCCAATGGCCGTCGCCTAGTTTACACCTCGGATGCGCCCGGCAAACCACAACTCTACGAAATCTCTAGTTCAGGTGGCCCCACGCGTCGTATCCCGACAAATATTAGTAGCTATTGCTCCGAACCAGCCTGGAACCCAGTCGATGAGAACCTGATTGCCTTCACCGCGGCAGTGGGTGGGGGTTTTCAGATCGCACTTTACGATGCGAAGAAACGCAGTAGCGAAATCCTCACTAGGGGTCCTTCTTCGCTGGAACCTACTTGGCTACGCGATGGCCGTCACGTAGTATTCACTCAGCGCAAAGGAAGCATCATACGTCTCATGCTTTTGGACACTAAAACAAAAGAAGTGCGCGCCTTGCATGCTCCAAGTTTTGGAGAAGCTTCGATGGCGACTTACGTGTATTAAAATGGCATAGTCACACGTGGAGCCAGCTCGGAAATCTATGACAAGGCTTCTCGTAGGAGCAAATCGACCGGTGCATTGGCATCGAGCTTAGAGACCGCTTTACGCACCAGCTTATCAGCGTCAGCTGGTTTGTAGCCAAGTGTCATTAAGCTAGCGACGGCGTCTTGGAAGGTGCTCGGTTCGGCGGATGCGGACACCTCGCCCGTTGTTGCTGCGCTGCTTGTTGAGGCGAGACCCACTTTGTCTTTTAATTCAATAACGAGCCGTTCAGCGGTTTTTTTGCCGATACCCGGGCATTTAGAAAGTAAGGCTACATCGGAACTGGCTATGGCACTACGCAATAGTTCGGTCGACATGCGGCTGAGCATACTGATGCCGATCTTTGGGCCTATACCGGAAACCTTTTCGATTAATAGGCGATAAAAGTCGCGGTCTTCACGAGTCGCAAAGCCGTAAAGCGTCGCGCTGTCTTCACGGTAGACGCTGTGGATATAAAGGCTGCACTCGGCCCCGATGGCGGACACCTTCTCGGCAGTCGTGATCGGGATATGCACTTCGTAGCCTACGCCAGCTGCCTCAAGCACGACCAAAAGAGGGGTGGATTCGAGAACAGTGCCTTTGATTTGCGCAATCATTATTGCTTTAGTCGCTTAGACCGAGGACGTCTTCCATATTGTAGACGCCGGGCACCTTACCCACTGCCCATTGCGCAGCACGTATGGCTCCTTGAGCAAAAATCTTACGGTCGGTCGCGCGGTGGGTTAACTCGATGCGTTCGCCATCGCCACAGAAGTAAACTGTATGCTCGCCCACGATGTCGCCACCCCTGAGTGCATGCACGCCGATCTCTCCACGGGGTCTCTCGCCGACGATGCCTTCGCGACCATGCACAACCTGCTCCTCGTTCAGCGCGTAGCCGTCCTTTAAGATTTCGATTAGTCGCTCTGCAGTGCCGCTGGGCGCATCTTTTTTGTCATGGTGATGCATCTCCAATACTTCGGGCTCGTAATGCTTGCCGAGGATACCGGCTGCTTTGCGAGTTAGGTAGTTAAGCGTGTTCACGCCGACCGAATAGTTGCCCGCCCAGATTACGGGTATCTTTCCCTCGACCGCGCTAAGAATTGCCGCCTTCTCTTCTGCTGTGTGTCCAGTCGTGCCAATTACGAGTGGAATATTCTTTTCAACAGCTAGTTCTGCAATGTTCAGAGTCACTTCGTGAAAGCTGAATTCGATGATCGCCTCACAGGTGTCGATCTTGGCGTGAGGATCATCGCCCACATCACATGCTGAAACGATTTCTGCATTGTTGTTTTCAGCGATAGCAGCGATGGCAATGCCCATGCGTCCGCGTGCGCCGTTTAGGAGTAGTTTGAGTGGCATAATTATATAAGCTTAGGTTAGCTCGAGTTCAAACATTAGTGGATCGAGTATGGCGCGAGCTTCGCCGGAGATCTGGCCAAGCGGCAAGCGGACTTCGTCCGATTCGATGATACCTGCTTGCTTGAGTGCATATTTGATCGGCACGGGATTCGGATCGAGAAAGATACCCCTGAAGAAGGGGAAATACTTAAGGAATGTTGCCCGCGCCGCGGCGAAATCGTTGGCATTTGCTGCGCGCACCATTTCGACGAGCGGCGAAACGACGAGATTCGATGCCACACTGATCACTCCAGTCGCACCTGCCGACATGAAGGGTAGAGTCAGACTATCGTCCCCACTCATTACTGCGTAATCCGGGCCGATGGCACGCACATATTCGGCGACTTTTTCGCAAGAGCCCTCGGCTGCTTTCATACAACAAACGTGCGGGTATTTTTCGTAGAGACGTGCCGCTACATCAATCGAAATTTCAATGCCACAACGCGAAGGGATTGAATAAAGAATAATTGGCTTTTCGGTCGCTTCGGCGATTTTGCCAAAGTGTTGCATTAAACCGTCTTGACTCGGCTTGTTGTAGTAGGGCGCTACGACGAGAAATCCGTCGGCTCCTGCTTTTTCTGCTTCGCGGGTCAGCGCGACCGCTTCGTAGGTCGAGTTAGAGCCAGTGCCAGCATAGACCGGCACTTTGCCGCCAGCCGCTTTTACGGTGGCGCGAACGACTTCGATGTGCTCGGCTTTATTGAGGGTGGGGGACTCGCCAGTCGTGCCGACGGAGACGAGGCCATTTATGCCGCCATCGAGCTGGTGGGCGACGAGCTTTTCCAAGTCGGCATAAGCGACTTCGCCACCCTTCATAGGTGTTGCCAGCGCGGTAAAAACACCTGAAAATTGTTTTGTGTTCATAATTGGTTCAGAGAGTAATGTGAAAATGATTTCAAGCGAGCGATTTCGCTCTAGCACGAGCATAAGGTTCTATCTATTCAATAGAAAAATTATTCCCTACCAAAAAATTAAAAATGGCAGTTTTTGAATCACTCCATGGTCTTCTTAATCAAGCAGCTAAAAAGGGCGTCAGCGTAGTTCCCATTAATTCAATCAAGCCTGCCTACCTTCGATTGAGCGGATTGCTCGATTCGGTCGAGATGGATCTTAAGGACATCTTCTACACTAGCGCTTGTATCGTAGCTTAAGCGTTTTTTTATTATTACGAGTATGACGAATTGCCTAATAATCGGTAAAGTATGGCCGGAGCCGACATCGACAGCTGCTGGCCGGCGGACTTACGACGTGATCACGGCTTTACAGCTAGGCTGCTGGCAGATACACTTCGCCTCCGCTGCTCAGCGCGGCGATCATGCGCTCGATCTCGAAGCAATAGGCGTCAGGACTCATAAAATCACGGTCAACGATACGGCATTTGATCCATGGGTCGAAGCGCTCGCGCCCCAGGTGGTGATTTTCGACCGCTTTATGACCGAAGAGCAGTTTGGCTGGCGTGTCGCTCAGCATTGTCCAGAGGCGCTACGAGTGCTCGATACCAGCGACCTCCACTGCCTACGTTTTGCCCGAGAGCAAGCGTTTAAGAGTGGAGAGGCGCTCAATCTAAAGAATGAAATAGCACTACGCGAAATCGCCGCCATCTATCGCTCCGACCTAACCTTGATGATTTCAGAGTTCGAGATTGAAATCTTGCGCGATGAATTTGGCATCAGCGAAAGCTTACTCGCCTATTGGCCATTCTCCCTAGAACTCTCGCAAGAGTGCGTGCTCTTTGAAAATCGGAAAGATTTCATTTTGATCGGTAGCTTTTCGCATCCCCCCAACTTGGATGCAGTGCGTTGGTGTAAGGCGGAAATTTGGCCGCTTATTCGCCAGCAATTGCCTGAAGCTGAATTACACTGTTATGGCTCTTACGGAGATAGGTTTGCAGCCGAGCTTCATGCGCCGAAGAACGGCTTTTACTTTAAGGGTCGTACTGAAGATGCCCTCGCGACCATGACGCTTTACCGTGTTAATCTGGCACCGCTCCGCTACGGCGCAGGCTTGCAGGGGAAAGTTTTCGACGGCTTTCAAACGGGTACGCCTACGGTAATGACACCAATCGCTGCCGAGGGTATTTCTACGAACCTGAGCTGGGCCCATACCGCAGCTGAAGACTTCGCGAATGCGGCTTTACAACTCTACCGAGAGCCTGAAGCTTGGCGCATTCGTCAGTGCGAGGAACGCGCACTTTGCCAAGACCGTTTTAATTCCGTAGAGTGGTTGCCGCGGCTAACCGAGATTATTCAATGCGTAATTGGTGAGAAAGTTCAGCTTAGAGAGCAAAATTTTATCGGCAAAATACTTCGTCACCATCAGCACCGTAGCACTGAATTTATGAGTCGCTGGATCGAACTCAAGAATAAGTAGCACAAGCGCTAGTGTGCATTGGCATGTTCTCTGCTAGACACATACATATGCTCCCTTGCCTCGTGAATCTTCAAGTATTCTAATGGCTTCTAAAAAGAAGTTTTTAGTCGTCACTGACTTGGACTCCACTCTTCTCGATCACAGTTACAAATGCGACGAGGCCGAGCCTGCGCTCGCGTGCTTGCGCGAGTTGGGGCTGCCTCTGGTTTTAAATTCTAGTAAAACCGTCGCCGAGATGGAGGATTTGGCGATGCAGTTGGGACTTCAGTCACCTCTCGTAGCGGAAAACGGCGGTTTGTTGGCGATTCCTGATGAGCGCACGGGTGACTACAGCGTGCAGATTAAAGGTCTTCCAAGAAAAGAGATTTTAGAGGCTGCTCACAATCTGCGCAGCCAGATGGGCTATAAATTTGAAGGATTCGCCGATTGGTCAGATCAAGAACTTGCAGTGCGATCCGGGCTATCGATCACACAATCCAAGCTTTCACGCGCTCGCTTGGCGACGGAACCAATCTCATGGAACGATACTGAGCCGCAACGCTTAGAATTTGCCGACCAACTCGGCGTTCTAGGAATTCGTATGCTGCGTGGTGGACGCTTCTGGCACCTTATGGGCGCTCCTGATAAGGCCGATGGCATTGCTTCTGCTTTAGAGTATTATCAAGAGCGTGAGCCCGATACCGATTGGCTTGTCATCGCGCTCGGTGATAGTGCCAACGATACTGCAATGCTTGAAGCAGCGGACATTGCCGTCGTCATTCCACACGCAGATGGCGCACATATTTCCCCGAATGCACCACGTGTGGTGCACGCATCGTTCCCTGCATCTAAGGGCTGGAATGCTGCAATCCTACTACTCTTAGACGAATGCCGCGAGCACTGCTCCACCTAATTAGCTATGGGAGACTTCCACCAACAAGGATTCATTACGACTCTGCACCAGTTGAATAATCGGCCACTGGAAAAGCTGGAGGCTGACCTCATGCAGTTTCGAAAACGCCGACCGATGGCACTCGTCTTGCCTTCTTTATATTCAGAACTAGAGGGTCCTGCGCTCTCGCACATTGTTAACGAGATCGCTGAGGTCCCTTATCTCGATCAAATTGTCGTAGGTCTCGATAGGGCGAACGAAGCTGAATACCGGCACGCACTTGAATTTTTCGGGCGTTTGCCGCAACAACCACAAGTTCTCTGGAACGATGGACCACGTCTACGCGCTATCGATACTTTACTCTCGGAGAAAGGCCTTGCTCCTAAAGAGCCAGGCAAAGGCCGTAACGTTTGGTATATGTTTGGCTACATCATCGCTTCAGGTAAGGCGAGGGCAGTCGCACTCCATGATTGCGATATCACTACCTACAAGCGCGAGATGCTGGCGAGGCTGATCTATCCCGTGGCAAACCCTTCGCTTAGTTATAAATTTTGTAAAGGCTACTATGCGCGTGTTGCCAACGGTTCAATGAATGGGCGTGTTTGTCGTTTACTCGTTACGCCTCTTATTCGAGCGCTCAAGAAGGTATGCGGCTCGGATGAATACCTCGATTACCTCGATAGCTTCCACTATCCGCTCGCGGGCGAGTTTGCTATGCAGCATGACGTGATTGAAGACATTCGTATACCCTCCGACTGGGGCTTGGAAATGGGTGTGCTTTCTGAGATACAGCGTAACTATGCGAGCAACCAAATTTGCCAGGTCGACGTTGCCGACACCTACGACCATAAGCACCAAGATCTTTCGCTCGAAGATCGTAGTTGCGGCCTCTCTAAGATGAGTTGCGATATTACTAAATCGCTTTACCGGAAGATGGCTACGCAGGGGCAGGTTTTTTCTCACGAATCGGTACGCACTATTAAAGCTGCCTACTACCGTATCGCACTTGATCTAATTGAGAGTTATAACAGCGACGCCGCTATTAATGGGCTAAAATACGATCGCCATACAGAGGGTTCTGCCGTCGAAGTCTTTGCCGAAAACATTCTCGCTGCGGGCGAAGAATTCCTCGATCCGAGTAATTCGATGGACGTTCCCTTTATGCCTAGTTGGAAGCGTGTCATTTCTGCAGTGCCGGACATTTTGCACCGTCTTCGCGTAGCAGTCGAGGAAGACCGTCTGGAATTCGGCTCAGAGATTGTTTTGAATCCGTCTCTGCATTCGAAGGCCAAAGGCTTTCGCCAGCGTGTAGCCTTCCATGTTAAGGAGATTTATGGCGATGAAGATGTGGATGAAATCACCGACGAGTTGATGGAAGCGGCTAACATGTCTGAGCACGCATCACCTCCCGCGCTCGCTATAAGCAAGTGGGACCAGTCCGATGTGATGATGGTTACCTATGGCGACTCGATTAAAAAGGAAGGCCGTCCACCGCTTCGTGAACTGAATAACTTTATGGTCAGTCAGCTTAAAAATACCATGAGCGGCGTGCATATTCTTCCGTTCAACCCTTACAGTTCAGACGACGGGTTTTCGGTCATTGACTATACTACAGTCAATCCCGAACTCGGATCTTGGGATGATATCATTGCCCTCGGTAGCGAGTTTTCGGTCATGGCTGACCTCGTAATCAACCACTGCTCGCGAGAATCCCTCTGGTTTAAAAACTACGAGAAAAACAAAGCGCCTGGCCGCGGTTACTTTATTAACGGTTTAGAATTCGAAGACCTCTCCCAAGTCGTTCGCCCACGCAGTTCGCCTTTGCTAACCGAGATACATGCCGTCGATGGTGTTAAACAAGTTTGGTGCACATTCGGCGAAGATCAGGTCGACCTGAATTACCGTAATCCAGATGTGCTATTAGAGATCGTTCGCATCATCCGCCAATATGTCGAGCAGGGTATCCATTTCTTCCGCTTAGATGCCATTGCTTTTCTCTGGAAAGAATCTGGAACCAGTTGCGTGCACCTACCCCAGACGCACGAACTAATTAAGTTACTACGTTTGGTTATTGAAAATCTCGATCCAAGCGCAGTCATCATTACTGAGACGAATGTGCCGAACCGAGAAAATCTCAGTTACTTTGGTAACGATAACGAAGCGCATCTAATCTATAATTTTTCACTGCCACCTTTGTTACTTCACTCCATTCTTAGCGGCGACTGTAAGCACTTAAAAACATGGATGACCTCCATGCCGCCTGCACGAAGTGGTCGCGCCTATCTGAACTTTATCGCATCACACGATGGCATCGGCCTGAGGCCTGCTGAGGGTCTACTCTCATCAAGAGAACTCGAAGGCTTGATCGAAAACATCCGCGAGTCGGGCGGTGAAATCTCGATGCGCCGAACACCGCAAGGCGATTTGACCCCCTACGAGGCCAATATTTCTCTCTACAGTGCAATGGAGCGTCCTATCGATGGCGAGGTTGATGATTTTCAAATGGCGCGTTTCATCTGTGCGCACACCATCATGCTAGCCCTCGAAGGCCTACCTGCGATTTATATTCATAGTCTACTAGGCACGGAGAACAATCGCGAGGGCATGGCACAGTCTGGTCGCGTCCGTACGATTAATCGTTACCACTGGGAAGCTGACGATCTTTATGCCGCGCTAGACGATGATGGACGCCACCACAAGGCGGTCTTCACTGAAATGAAGCGCCTCATTCAAATTCGTATAGCACAAGACGCCTTCCATCCCAACGCCACACAATATACACTGCACTTTTCCGATCAAATCTTCGCTTTCTGGCGCGAGAGTCTCGACCGTAAACAATCACTCTTTGCGCTGCATAATGTCTCTTCTGAAAGGCAAACGATTCCGCTCGTTGAACTCAACCTTATCGCCACTGAGGCATGGGTCGATCTGATCAGCGGCTTTGCCTACGAGGACCTGGCCGGACAGATTGTGCTCGAGCCTTACGACTGCGTCTGGATTACAAATAAAGGGTGATTCCAAATGTGAGTGTTCGTTTATGTAAGCCTCACACGATCTGTCCGTTACAGTTAGTTCACCTACAAGCTAGAGGGCTTGTTTAGCAAGATAGCGATTGCTTTTCGGTCCATTCGCTAGACGCTTCATCAGGCTATGAAAAAACTCTTTCCGCTCACGCATTCTAAGATCCGACCCGCTCGCCTTGTCGACTCGATCCGTGCGGAGATGCACAAATACATCAAACGTGAGCGTAACAAGAAGCTGCCCGACGGCGTCGACTTCTGGGACTTCGATTGCAAAGTCGGAGCTAGTATGGAAACAGCTACGGATACTCACGTCTCTGCCGTATCAAAGGCCATTGGTGACATTCTAGATGCGGGGAATGAGGCCGTCTACCTTGAGATAAAGTCTAAGCCGGTGAAGCGGACGAAGAAACCAAGCGCTTAAGGCTACAATTAAACCGATGCAGAGTTGGATCTCGAGTGGGTGCGTGAAGATGCTAGTGGATATTTATTTTAGCTTCGTGAGCTGGATGACTATATAATTATAATATATTCAGTAGAAAATGTTTATTCTTGTTCGTTTGCCATGGCCAAGCCTGCCAGTCTTCCACCTGTCCAAGCAGCTTGGAAGTTGTAGCCACCGGTGATGCCATCGATGTCGAGACACTCACCTGCAAAGTGGAGTCCGGGCACGAGACGGCTCTCCATAGTTTTGAAATCAATCTCCTTAAGGCTGACCCCTCCGCAGGTTACAAACTCGTCTTTGTTGGTGGTCTTACCTTGGACGCTGTAGCGACCTGATATGAGTTCTTGTATAAGGGCGGTCTCTTTTCCTTTGGGAAGTTGAGACCATTTGAGATGGTCGGGGATACCAACGAATTCGACAAGTCGCTCCCAGAAGCGACGAGGAATCTGTTCGAAGACTTTAGTTTTAACCTCTGCCTTACCATTACGGAGCCTGTTAAACTGTTCTCGCAATTGATCTTTGGATACCTGGCCTAGCCAATTAATTTGGATTTCGAAATGGTAGTTCTCATCCTGGAATGCACGGGCTTGCCAGGCGGAGAGCCGGAGGATGGCGGGACCACTGAGGCCGCGATGAGTGATAAGAATGGGACCTGTTTGGGCAAGGGGTTTGGGTTGGCGCGAAGAGGCCTTTACGGGCGACAGCGACACGTGTGAGACTGTGGCGTTCCGAATGGCA
>CALBPO010000212.1 GCA_937899295.1 uncultured Opitutia bacterium | reverse complement strand
ACTTGTGCGACTTGCGATGGTGCCTTCTATCGCGATATGGATGTGGTTGTGGTTGGTGGGGGAGACTCTGCTGCGGAAGAGGCGCTCTTTCTTACACGTTTCTGTTCGAAAGTCACCTTGATCCACCGTCGCGATGAATTACGCGCCTCTCAAATCATGGCTGACCGCGCGACCTCCCACGAAAAGATCGAGATGGCCTGGAATGCCGCACCTAGCGAAATCTTGGCCGACGAAAAGGGCTTCACTCGTGCAGTGATGGTCAAAGACACGCTAACAGGTGAAGAACGAGAGATTCCCTGCAAGGGCGTCTTTATCGCAATTGGGCACATTCCAAATACAGACTTTGTTGAGGGTATGCTAGAGCGCGATGGCGACGGCTACATCGTTCCAGAGGCTGGCAGCCAAGTGAAAACTAAATACAAAGGCTTTTACGCTGCCGGCGACTGCGTCGATCACGTTTACCGCCAAGCAATTACCGCCGCTGGTATGGGCTGCCAAGCTGCGATCGAAGCCGAACGCTGGTTAGCAGAGCACGAATAAATATTCAGCGTTTCTTCATTTTAGTTTTTCAACCTATCTAAATAAGTGGATCTCTCCGACCTCAGGCAAAGTTACACCAAAGGCAGTTTTAGCGAGAGCGATCTACTGGCTTGCCCTTTTGCGCAGTTTGAAAAGTGGTTCCGTGAGGCAGAGAACTGTGACCTCGAGGAGCCCAATGCAATGTGTCTTGCTACTGCTGATCCAAATGGTCTGCCTAGTACACGCATTGTTTTGCTAAAGGATTTTTCTGAGAAAGGCCTGACCTTTTATACGAATTACGAAAGTCGTAAAGCAAGGCAGCTAGAGTCTAACCCACAGGCTGCCGCGAACTTCCTGTGGATGCCTTTGCAACGGCAGGTAAATGTGATCGGCCGGGTCGAGCGCATTCCCAAAGCGGAATCGCTCAAATATTTCCTTAGTCGTCCGCTCGGAAGCCAACTCGGTGCTTGGACTTCGCCGCAGAGTGAGGTCATTACATCCAGGAGTATACTCGAGGCTAAGCTCGATCAAATGAAGTGCCGGTTCGCTGACGGCAAAGTGCCGCTTCCTGATAATTGGGGCGGCTACCGTATCGTGCCGGAGTCTTTCGAGTTTTGGCAGGGCAGACCGAACCGGTTGCACGACCGATTTATCTATAGCCTTTCAGGAGAAGGGCAGTGGGCGGCCGAGCGATTGGCACCTTAAGCTAAGAATTATTCTGTCGAATATGCTAGGTTGCTAGTGTTAGCTGCTAGTCGAATGCCCACCATGGCTGCCGCCATCGAACGACGGTATATTTAAAGCTCAAGATTGGAGCTTCGATGTTCAGCACCGACTTTACCGCTTTACTCTAGACCAGCGGGTTATATTACAAAGCAAGCTATGCTCGAAGAATTCACAAAGATTGATTCCAAGATGAAACCCTTGATTGCCGCTGGGCATATTAAGGGTATTTCCGAGGAGTTGCTTAACTGGGCAGACCCCGAGGTGGCCGACTATATTTTACATCTGGATAAGCCACAGCAGATAATGGTCTATCGAGCGCTGCCACGACCCAGAGCGGCAAATATTTTTGCCTTTTTTGAGCCAGATGACCAGGATACTTTCCTCGAAGCTCTCACTGATTCGGATACTCGTGAACTACTTGCCAATCTGAACCCCGACGACCGCACCGCGTTACTCGAAGAGCTGCCGGCCACTGTCACTCGCCAACTAATGCAACTACTAAGTCCTGAGGATTTGGAGGAGTCGCGTCAGCTGCTAGGTTACCCCGAAGAAAGTGTGGGGCGATTGATGACGCCCGAATACATCCGTCTCCGTGCTGAATGGACTTGTGAGCATGCGCTTGAACATGTCCGCAAGTATGGCCGCGATAGCGAGGTCTTTAACCTTCTTTACGTAACGGACTCGAACGGGCTACTTGTCGATATTCTGCGCATGCGCCAGCTCATCATGGCGCCTCCGAGCTCCATCATTTCTGAGATGCTCAACTACCAGTTCGTCAGCCTTTCGGCTTACGACGATCGCGAAGTCGCGGTGGAAAAAATCCAGCGCTACGATGTCAATGCGCTTCCAGTGGTAGACTCTGATGGCGTTCTTGTGGGCATCGTTACTGTTGATGACATCATGGACGTCGCGGAAGAAGAAGCCACTGAAGATTTCCAAAAGGGTGTAGCTGTCGCGCCGCTAGAGACGAGCTACAGTGCGGCTAGTCCAACCCAACTCTTCCGTAAGCGTATCGGGTGGTTGATGATCTTAATATTCGTTAATCTAATCTCCGCAGGTGTCATCTCTAGCTACGAAGACTATGTTAAAGAGTTTATTACACTCGCGCTATTTATGCCTCTTGTTATCGCAAGTGGCGGTAACTGCGGATCGCAGTCAGCTACGCTCATGGTGCGTGCGCTCGCGATTAGTGATTTGGATTTGAAGGACTGGTTTAAGGCGGTGAGCAAGGAGACCTTTGTAGGCTTGATCCTTGGTGCGGCTATGGCGGTGATTGCCGCTGTCGTCAGTAAGCTCTACGGAGGCGACTACCAGATTGCTATCATTGTTGGGCTGAGTATGGTCACAATTGTTTTTGTGGCCAACGCCTTTGGCGCACTATTACCATTCATTCTTAGTCGTTTAAAAATCGACCCCGCCGCTGCGAGCAGTCCGCTGATCACATCGATTATGGACGTGCTGGGTCTTATGATCTATTTTTCGATCGCAACGGTTATTTTATCTTAACTTTTTCCCGATGCCAGAAACTTTCGAAACTCTCGGCGTGCGCGCTGATCTCGTGCAAGGCCTTGATGCTCTCGGCATCCAAAGACCCACACCCGTTCAATCTTCGGCGATTCCCTTTCTGCTTGGTGCGGGCAGTGACCTTATTGCACAAGCGCAGACTGGCACGGGAAAAACAGCCGCTTTTGGTGTCCCACTACTGATGAAGGTTGACCCCGCTATTGACCAGATCCAAGGCCTTATTATTGCGCCGACGCGCGAACTCGCCAAACAGATAGGCAAAGAACTTTTTCGCTTCACTAAATTTTGCAATCCAAAGATCTTCGTGGAAGTTGCCGCAGGGGGCGATGAGATCGAAGACCAGATCCACCGCCTTAGCCGGCCAACGCCGATTCTCGTGGCGACACCCGGGCGGCTCATGGATTTGCTAAAGGCAGGCCTCCAGCTCGATGGCGTCGAATATCTCATACTCGACGAGGCCGACGAGATGCTTAGCATGGGCTTTCAGCAAGAGTTGGCTGCGATCTTTAAGGAGACCCCCGCCCGCAAGGCCACTTGGCTTTTTTCTGCGACTTTCCAGAAGCGCGTGGAGGGGTTGATCCAAGACAACATGTCTGCCAATGCGCACCGCCTACAAGTCGAGCCCAAGCAGATAGTGAATCGCAATATCGATCATCAATTTGCTCTGTGCGCGCGCGAGGAGAAGGATGCCTTTATTATCAACTATCTTAAAGGGCAGGGCAGCGAACGCGGTCTTATTTTTTGTCGCACCCGTGCTGGTGCGATTCGTATGGGTGAAGAGTTGGAAAAAGTTGACCTCTCTGTCGGCGTGCTTCAAGGTGATCTCAGTCAGAAGGATCGCGATAAGGTGATGCGCGGCTTTAAGAAGGAACGCATCCAGTTTCTCATCGCCACGGATGTGGCCGCACGCGGGATTGATGTCGAGGGGCTGGCCTTTGTCATTCAGCACCAATTACCCGATGCGATTCAGTATTATACGCATCGCAGTGGTCGTACCGCGCGTGCGGGTAAAAAAGGTGTATCACTTACGCTGATCGAACCAAGCGAGCGAGGGCAAATCACTAAGCTCGAACAGTCGCTTGGTCTTAACTTCACTTTGGCCGAGTAGGCCGGGCTGCCTTTTTGTGATTTTTTGATCTGCTTCACCCGTCCTATGGCGTCACGACCTAATCTAGAATTTGAACTTAGTTTTTTTGAAAGCTTGCATAAGCGCATGCCTAAAGATCTGCGCGTAGCTTCTGCGTTAGCTCATATTTACACGAAGGCTGGGCGTATTGATGCTGGGTTGAAGATGGATCGTAAGCTCGTGCGGCTCGATCCCGGAGACCCCACCGCGCACTACAATTTAGCATGCAGTCTCAGCCTAAAAGGACGTAAGGCGGAGGCGGTCAAAGTGCTGCGCTCGGCGATTTCGCTTGGTTACAAAGATTTCCACTGGATGCAGCACGATCCCGACCTCAACGACTTGAAGAATTATTCAGGCTTCCAAGAGTTATTGATTGATTTGGAGATTGGCTAAACGGCCATGAGCACGTCTCCATCTGGAGACAACAGTGTGACTTGCGCTTGCCGCGGTAGCCGGAGCCTTTAAAGATCTACTCGATGCCCAAACCTGAGCCAACCCACGACACCGCCATTGTCGAAGTCATCGCCCTGTCCGGCTTTGATAGGGCATTAGCCTACGCGGTGCCGCCGACCTGCCATGAGCGGATCAAAGTCGGTTCATTGGTTCGTATCCCGCTGCGCCGGCGAAGTGAACTAGGTGTCGTTCTCCGCTTCGGTACGGAGCAAGTCGTGCCGCCGGGTAAGTTGAAAATGCTCTTCGAGCTCGTGCAGCCTTATCCAGTGTTACCGCCCGATTTAATGGAACTCTTTCGCTGGGCGCAGCAATACTATGCCGCGACTCCTGAGGCCATCTTGGAGACGATGATCCCCGCTGCTATTCGTAAGGGGATGAAGCCCAAGACCCGCCTCTACATCTCCAAAGGTAAAGCCCCGACTGCCGAGGAGCTTGCCGCACTCGAGAAGCGTGCGCCCAAGCAAGCTGCGATTCTTAAATTTATCAGCCAGCAAGTGAAGCCACTGCCGCGAGCCGACATCCTCAAAGCTATGAAGATCAGCGCTTCGGCCTGTGATGGCCTCGTGGGAAAGGGCTTCCTCCGCGAGACTGACACCGAAGAAGAACGCATCGCCTATGAGGACGAACTAGGCGATCAGGAGACCGTCGTAACTGAGACGCGCCCCGTGCTGACGGAGGAACAAGATGTCGCTGTGGCTGCCATCCATCAGGCTATCTCCGCAGAAACATTCAGCGTGCGCTTGCTCCATGGCGTCACTGGATCGGGCAAGACAGAAGTCTACCTTAATGCCATCGAAAAGATCGTGGCTGAAGGCGGCGGTGTGATTTTTTTGGTGCCCGAAGTTGCCCTCGCGCCGCAAACTGTCGGGCGCGTTCGCGCGCGACTTGAAGCGCGTGGCGTTCATACGGTTGTCTGGCATAGCCATTTGTCTGAGGGAGAGCGTTACGATGCTTGGAAGGCGCTCGCTAGTGGTGAAGCTCATGTCGTGGTAGGTGCCCGTTCGGCGGTATTCGCCCCTGTACAAAACCTCAAGCTCATGATTGTGGACGAGGAGCACGAGCCGTCCTACAAACAGGAGGAGTCGCCTCGTTACAATGGGCGCGATGTCGCCGTCTATCGTGCGTTGATCAACAAATCCGTTTGCGTGCTAGGCTCGGCCACCCCCTCGCTCGAGTCGCTTTACAATGTGGAACGCGGCAAATACGCCGTCGATAAAATCCTCAATCGCGTCGATCACCGCCAGCTACCTAAGATTCACCTTGTCGACATGCGCCGAGAATCGCTGCAAGGCAAGGGGGCTTCGCCCATTTCGCGAACGCTCGCGGACAAGCTGGTCGACCGCTTCGAAAAGAAAGAGCAGAGCATCCTCTTTCTTAATCGCCGCGGGTTTTCCACCAGTATCCTCTGTCCGGACTGCGGCTACGTCGCGACCTGTGAGCATTGCAGCATCCCCATGACTTTTCACCGCACGGACGGTAAGCTCCGCTGCCACCTTTGCGCCGAGCAGCGCGAGGCCCCGCACAAATGCCCCGAGTGCCAATCGCTTAATATCCGTAAGAAGGGCTTGGGCACACAAAAGATTGAAGACATCGTACAAAAAATCCTCCCTCGCGCCAAAATCGTGCGCATGGATGCGGATTCGATGTCGAAGAAAAATCTTTACCGAAAAATTCTCAACGACTTTCGAATAGGTAAAATTGATCTTCTCGTCGGCACGCAGATGATTGCCAAAGGCTTAGACTTCCCCAATGTCACCTTAGTCGGCCTCGTCGATGCCGATAAATCCTTGCACGTTGAGGACTTCCGCGCAGCCGAGCGTACTTTTCAGCTCATCGTGCAAGTATCTGGTCGCTCCGGTCGCGGTGACCGTGCGGGCGAGGTCGTGATACAAACCAGCACGCCGCACGCGCCGCCCATACAGTTTGCGAGAAAGTCCGATTTCGATGGTTTTCAACTCGAAGAATTAGAGCAACGTCGTGAGTTCAACTACCCGCCTTTCCGTCACCTGATCCGCCACCTTTTCCGTGGGCGCAACCCTGACAAGGTGAATTTCTACATCGAGCAATGGCTCAAAGTCCTCGAAGAGAATATGGAAGGTCAGCTAGAGATCAGAGGCCCTGCACCTGCACCCATTGAAAAGATCCGCGACGAGTATCGTTTTCAGCTCTGGTATTTCGCTCCCAGTGCCAGTCGCGTGATCTCTCAACTCGCCAAACTGAGGGAGCAGTTTAAAATGGATAAAGAAGTGATCGACCTGATCGACGTGGATCCGATGAATATGTCTTAGTTGCAGCAGTTAAGGCAGCCCATAGATAGAAAAATACACATCTTGCTACTCAGAATGGAGAGCGCGTGTTAACTAACAAATCGCAGCCACAAAAAAATCCCGCTTCACTCGAAGGCGGGATTTAAAAGTGTGATGGATTGTTTGCCCTGAGATCGCTTTAAGCAATGGCAGCCTCGACTACGTTGATCTTACGATGTAGCTTATCGAAAGCAACGTTTCCATCCTTAAGAGCAAAGAGGGTGTGGTCGCGACCCATCCCAACGTTGGCACCAGGATGGTAACGTGTGCCGCGTTGGCGCATGATGATGTTGCCCGCGACGACTGTCTCACCGCCAAATTTCTTAACGCCGAGGCGCTTCGCATTGCTATCGCGTCCGTTACGTGAAGTTCCTTGTCCTTTTTTATGTGACATTTTTTAGTATCTCCTAGGTGGGTTGAAAATTATCCTTTGATGGATTCGACTTTGATCACAGAGAGGTGCTGGCGGTGACCGCGGCGTTTTTTGTAACCTTGGCGACGCTTCTTTTTGAAGACGACTACCTTCTTGTCCTTCTTGTTTTCGAGAATGGTGACCTTGACCGATGCACCCTCGACGAGAGGGGCGCCAAAGCGAGCATCGGAACCTTCGCCGATCATGAGGACTTCGTTGATGTCGACAGAGTCTCCAGCCTTCGTTTCAGGGAAGGCATTTACTTTGAGGACATCGCCTTCAGTTACAGTGAATTGGCGACCTTGTGTTTTGATAGTGGCTTTCATGGGAAAAGGGGGAGAGCAAATCGTGCTAGGTACCGAAATCAAGACGTTTTTTTGGGTATTTTCAGGTTTTTGGAGGGCTTTTGCAGGGTCGCTTCGTCCATCTCACAATGAATTTGATTATTAAAAAATTATACTAATTAATCGATGACTACTTCGGCAGGGTCGTAATCGACCTCTGGGTAACTGAGTTGCATGTCCTCAAGGCAAGCGACAACGATACGAGCGACGAGAAGGTTACGCGCCCATTTTTTATTGGCAGGAATCACGTACCAAGGGGCATGGCTGGTGCTCGTTTTGGAAAAAACTTCTTCGTAGGCAGTCACATAATCGGCCCATTTACTGCGGGCGAGCAGGTCGGACTCATCAAATTTCCAATTTTTGGATGGCGTATTAAGGCGCTCTTGGAGGCGTTGCTTCTGGGTATCACGATCGATGTGAAGGAAGAATTTAATAATAACGGTATCCTCGTCGCTTAAGAGCTGTTCAAAGTCGTTTATATGCCGGTAGCGTTTACGCCAGACGGCTTCGGGCTTGAGCTTGTTGACTCGGACGGACAGAACGTCTTCATAGTGGCTACGGTCGAAGATCATGATCTCGCCCTTTGACGGGGTTCGCTTGTGGACGCGCCAGAGGTAATCGTGCGACAGTTCACGGGTAGAAGGTTTTCCAAAGCTGGCGACATGGACGCCCTGGGGATTTACCCCCCGGAATACGTGGCGGATGCTGCCATTCTTACCGCTGGTATCCATGCCTTGGAGCACGAAGAGTAGCTTTTTGCGGCGGTCGACGAAGAAGCGTTGTTGTAGGTCAGCAAGGCGTTCATGTAGGGCGCTTAGCTCCTTCCTTGCTTCCTGCTTACTGATCGGTAAGTCTGACCAGGGGTCAGAATGAACTTTGGCCAACTGAATGTTTTGCATCTTAGTGATGCGGTAGGCGTCGAAATCGCTAAGCTTCATAATGGGAGAGTGAGAGAAATTTCGTGGGTAAGGTCAATGCCGGATCATTTACGGAACTCACTCATGGCGGCTTCGCCTTCGCAGGCGGTTTCAGAGATCGTGGAGCGAAAAGTAGCGGGCTTGGCTGCCTCGCTTGGTCTAGCAGAGGACATGGATACGGTGGCTTGCCATATATGGGTTCTAGCGATTCTGTGGTGCCGATGTCTCCCGAAAAAACCATAATCCAGCTACGTGAAGTGGCTCAAGCGCTTGCTCCAATGGGTGCAGCCTTGGAGGTGGCAATGATTGACCAACACTCAGATGAGCTCTTGCCGGAAGAGCGGCAACTCGTTGAGTCTTGGGCGCCGCATCGGCAGCGCGAGTTTGCGAGGGGGCGAATGTGCGCTCGTCGCGCACTCGATTCACTCGGAGTGGGAGTCGCGGGCTTGCTGCCCGATGCCGACGGTATTCCCCAGTGGCCAGAGGGTGTGGTCGGTTCGATCTCTCATTGCCGCGGTCTTGTGATGGCCATGGCCACCAATTCAGGAGACTGCCGCCTACTCGGCCTAGATTTAGAGAAAATCAATCGCCTAAGTGCGGGTGCGATCAGCAAAGTGCTGCATCCGATCGAGGAAAGTTTCGCTGGTAGCGATCAGCTGAAAGCCTCGATCCTATTTAGTTTAAAGGAGGCCTTTTATAAGGCTCAATTTCCAAAATGGCGCGCCGTAGGCAATTTTAGGGATTTGGCTCTAGAGGTAGATTTGGCTAACGGCGCAGCGAAGATCTTTGAAATGGATGCGCGCTTTAAATCAGAACTTCTGCGCTTAAGATTTCGTTTTCGTATCGTGGACGACTATGTGGTGAGCCTGTGTTGGATGCCAGGTTTCGATGCGTCCGCAAACTAAGAAGCCACTTTTTGCTTTAGGCTTCATTTCTTAGCCATGGGCGGCTGTTCACTTGATGGATTTCGCCTCGTGAAAGCTCTAACCATAGCTCGAGTGCTTGATTGCTCGATTGCTCGATTGTTTGATTACTGCATTGCTTGCATGCTCCATTTTATGATGGCTTGATTCCTTTATTGCTCGATCGCTTCGTTACTCGGTTGCTTAATTGCTCCATTGCTTGATTGCTTGCAAGCTTGATTAATCAGTTGCTCGATCGCTTGATTGCTTGATTATTTGATTGCTCGATTGTTGGATGGCTTGATTGCTTGATTGCTTGGCTGCTTGATTGTTCGGTTATTTGATTGATTAGTTCATTGATTAACTGAAAGACTGATTGATTGTTTGATTGCTCGATTGACTTCTCGATAGATTGCAGTTTTTATTCTTTTTTAATTGAGTTGATTGCATTTTCTTGAATTTGTTGACAATTTCAATGAACGCGGGTTCCAGTTTTGATGTTTTTCGCGTTCCGGCGGCTCCCTAGCGGTCCCTAGACGATTGGCCTGCTTTTTTTAAGTTGTTTGGTTCCATTTTGTAAATATTTTAATTCTTCATCTACTTTTAAGCTTCCCTAAACTGGAAGAAATTTGAGTTCTAAATCATTATTCCTTTGCTGCCTGACTGCTACCTTCCTTTCATTTTAAAGCTATGCTTTGAGTTCATCAATTTACCGACTTTACCAGATTATGACACCGAAATAGCTCTTGAACCTGTCCTTGTAGATCTTTAGAAAATTTGATTTTTCTCAGCTATTTTTGAATTTTTCTCGAATGGATCGATTAACTGAGTTGGGTTTTCCTTGTATTTTTATTGTTGGACCTGGTATGGGAGGAAAAATCGACTCAATATAATTCCAATGTTCTGGAACTGGAATATTTACTTTATTCAAAATACCAAGACCAGAACCTATTGGAGCAGCTAATGGCATGATTGCACAAGCACCAACATTTTCTAATCTTTTTGCCATTAATGGATCATCATTACAGTAAACCATTACTTTAAAACCCTCTCTAGAGAGGATTTCTGTTGATTTAAGTGTCTCTATCATTTCTGGAAATAAGTTTTTTTTATCTCCCAAAACTTCTAGTTTAACAAGTTTCCATCCTCCTATTTCTCTTGCTAATCTCAAAGTTCTTAATGCTTCTTCAGAATTAAAACATCCAGCTGTGTTGGGTAGGTAAGTAATTTTTTTTGGATCTATATAATCCATTAACAAAGGTTTTTTTTTATTAGTATTTTTAACTTTCCTAAAGCCACCGTGGCCAATTTCGCCTCCGATAATTTTTTTATTTT
>CALBPO010000211.1 GCA_937899295.1 uncultured Opitutia bacterium | reverse complement strand
CTCCGCAGAACAGGAAGCCATGGCGCATCCGGGGATTGAAGCTCTCGAAAACACCACCATCAAAGAAGAGCATGCCACGGTTGCCTATTGTCAAAACAGCAACAGGCAGATTGCTCTGCTGCATTTGCATACCTGAGCTGGGCAGGTCCACACGCACACCTGGCACCATGACGAATCGCGTAAAAAGGAGACTAAAGAGTAAGGCAATAACCAGCAGGTCCAGCACCGGCACCAGATCAAAGCTAATGGGTGGCCGCTTAGCCTGGGTCATCAAGCCGAGCGGTTCGGTGTAGCCATGAATTGGTCTACTTTGAGCATCGTTTTTCTCGGCAATCATACTGTTACTCCGCGTCCTCGTGCTTGCTTTCTTCGGCATCAGATTGCATAATTAAGAACTCGTGAATTTCATGACCCATCCATTCAAAATCATGCACTAAGGCACGCACGCGACCGTAAAGAAAGTGGTAGGCCAACATCGCCAAGACTGAAATCGCTAAACCCGATGCCGAAGTGATCAAAGCCTCGGCCAGTAAACGACTCAAGACGCCACTGTCGCCATTAAAAGATTCGAATAAATAAAGCGCCTGAAATGCTGCGATAAGCGTGCCTAAAAAACCAAGCAAGGGCGCCACCCTTGCCAGTGCTGCGATCGTGCCGATGCGTCGCTCCAGGGTAGGAATCTCGACAATGGCTGCCGACTGAATAGCTGAGCGAATCGTCTCTCTAGATTCGCCATAGTTGAGCAAAGCAGACTTCATAATACGAGCCATCGGTCCCGGCGTATCTTCACAAAGCGTGAGCGCTTCGACCAAGCGTTTCTTGCGCACTAGATTCTTAATGCCACTAAGGAAGTCCTGCGTGCCAATCTGCCCTTTATGCAAAAAGAGTGAACGCTCAACAAAGAGCAAAAAACCCAGCAGACTGATAAAAAGGAGCGGATACATAACAGGCCCGCCCTGTGAAATAAAGTTATCTTGAAGGTAATCCATTTAATAAAACTAATTTATTTTTGTTAAAAATTATTCAACCTCTAGAATTTGGTCAACGCGTGAGATCGCAATATGTCGACCGGGTAAATTGTAAGCGATTACCTGGCGATAGACCTTACGCGCTTCGACCAGATTGTCTTGCTTCTCAAAAATCTCCCCTAATTGTAGCATAGATCGTGCAAGCCAGTAACGACCCGCGGCTCCTAAGGCGGCTGCTTTTTCTCCATTTCCTATAAAGCGGTCAGCGCTCAGCCAGAGTACCTCTTTAGCCTTCTCGCTCGCCCCCCTTTTAATCGGAGCAAAAGCCCATTTTTGCGCCGCTTCTGCTTGAAAATCGAGCGGTAAATTCGGCAAGTCGAGTAAACGTTCAAGGATAACGACCGCGTCAGCTAGGCCATCGGGATCGTTACCCGCCAGAGCTAGCATGCAGTCTGCGCGAGAAAGCTCAGCAATATAGCGCATCCCGTGCGCGGGAAAGCCGTTAATGACATTTCCCTA
>CALBPO010000210.1 GCA_937899295.1 uncultured Opitutia bacterium | reverse complement strand
ATCTGTACTTTTTACTGTCGCAAATGCATTTCCTGCATAAATTGGTCTTAGAAAAGTATCAGCTGATATTACTTTTATAATATCACTTACTTGAGATGTGTCTAATAGTGCTGCAATTCTTGGCATTAAATTTTTACCAAAAGTATTTGCTGAACAAACAATATGTGAATAGCTTTCTGCTAATTTAATTATTACAGGTGCGAAATTTTCAGCAACAAAATTTTCATAATGTGCTGCTTCTACTTGAATAACTTTTTTGACTAATGGTAATTCTGATAATTTTTATCTTTCCTACTCGGAAGCAAGCCAAGTTGCTGGATATGTCGCTACTGGTGATTTTAAAGGTGGGCCATTTGGGGCTAACACAAACTTAAGTCGAGAAACGAGCCATAATATTGAAGTAGGAGGTGCATTTAAACGTGGAAACTACACTTTAGCAGGCGCATTATTTCATCGTTGGGATAATGAGCTTATCGACTGGACTTATTCAAACAATGCTACTACAGCACGTTCAGCTAAAGCGATTGATATTGAAACTTTTGGTGTCGAACTAATTGCTTCCAAGCGCTGGAATACAATCGAAGCGATTGCCAGTTATACTCACTTGAGTAAGGACGAGGACTACGGTAACGATTCTATCGACGCTAGCTTCTACGCTCTTAACTATGCCAAGCACCGATTCACACTCGGCGCGATCTGGACACCTAGCGAAATCTTCCAATTCCGCATCGATAACGAATGGCGCAAAAATGAAGACAACGCGCTACGTGAATCAAGCGACTCTGCTCTTTTTACCCATTTCGGCCTCAGCATCTACCCGCCACAACTCAAGAATATGGAACTCTTCTTTGCGATCGATAACGCATGGGACGATGACTTTCAGGACGTTCCTGGTACGCCGGGGCGTGGTGATCAATATTCTGCAGGCGTGACTTTTAGCTGGTAGTAGGAGCGTCACTTGCGACGACCACCGCGTAGAGGTGCTCGAATGAAAGGGCTCCATAAGTAGAACCCCCTACGGAGCCGATTAGTTAACCCCCGTTTTCTTGGCGCTCCAATTCAGCGAGTTCCTGCTGCGCCTTGGCAATCCGCTCTTGAGCATCTTGAATTCGGCGGGCGCGGGCTTGAGATTCTTCGTAGGATTTCTTTTTGGCAGCGAGTTGCGCCTCCACCCGAGCGGCTTCTTGCTCGGCAGCGCTCACATCCGCTGTGGTCGCCTTACGGGCGATCTCGTCACGAATGCGTTTTTCTTCTAGATTTTTGATATCGGCTTCTAATGATTCCTGCGCCTGCACTTCTTGCTCATACTCGTATTGGCGCTGGAGCTCAGCTGCTTCGAGAGCCTCCTTGCGCCTTTGCAGCTCGCTGCCGCCTATAGCGCCCAGTGCGCCGCCGAGGGCAGCACCTGCGAAAATACTGCTATCACCTATTTGCGCCCCAGCGACCCCTCCTAGAATAGAACCGACCACGATGCCGATGTCGCGCCCACTATTAGGGTTGTTCTGGCAAGCTGTTGAAAAAATGAGCGTGTTGACGAGTAAAATAGATAGAGTAAGCTTATGCATGAAACCATAGATAAGTGCCCTTGCAGAAATTGCAAAGCACAGAATAATGTGTTTTTATAATCAAATTAAATTTACGAGCAAATCATGAGTCTACGAAATCCTGAACGCGGCCTCCTCTCAGTCAAAGGCCTCATTTTCACCCTTGGCCTGATCGCTTCCTTCATCTTCGTCGGTGCGATCTATGGCATCCTCATCCGACCGGGCGCAAACAAGGCTGACCTAGCCAACAGCTTCGGCGTCGATGTCGGCTCGTCCTTTTCTAGTTTCTTTGTCATTCTCAAAGATTATGAGCAGCAGATGTGCCTCTCACTCTTTCTCTGGGGAGTCATGATCCTTATTTATAAATTCATCCTGCTCAAAAACGAGGCCAAGACCCTTGGCCGCTTCGCTCCAGAGAGCGAAGGTATCGACGCCGACCCCGAAGTCGAGCTACTCGGCGAAAGTCGTAGCATCTCGCGCCAGCGAGCCGGCCAACTTTCGACTGAAATTGACAACAAGAGCGAACTGCCCGATCTGCGTAATAAAATCCTCCATTACGTCATGGCACGAGGGATTGAACGCTACCATATTACAGGTAGCGTGCGCGAAGCTACCGAAACCATTATGCGGCGACTCGAAGTCGCCTCCGAGCAGCAAGAGAGTGAGCTCTCAATGCTACGCTACCTTGTCTGGGCGATCCCCTCCATTGGTTTCATCGGCACCGTCCGCGGTATTGGGGTCGCGCTACAACGTGCCGACCAAGCCCTCCAAGGTGACATCTCTGGAGTGACGAGTGCGCTCGGCGTCGCTTTTACTTCCACCCTGGTCGCCCTCTTTATAAGTATCCTTCTCATGCTTCTCATCCACCTCCTTCAAGGCGGCCAAGAAGGCTTCATTCTACGTCTGCAAACCTTTTGCCGAGAGCAGCTCATCGACAAACTCTTCGACCACGAGGAGTCAGACGCGAAAGAGAAGGAGTCAGAGGCACCAGAAGCTGAAGCTAGCGTCTAAGCACGCCTCAGGCTTATTGGACCTAGGTCCACTCAATCACTCAACCAGCAACAATGCATAAACGCCGCGAAGCCCAGAGTTCAGCGCTCTCATTTATGGATTGTATCTGCTGCGGTTTCGGGGCGGTGCTACTGCTTTTTATTTTAACGGCCAAGGCACAGATCACCGATAGTCAAGAAAAGGCAGTGCAATCGGTCAATGCTGCCGAGACCCTCGAAGCCGCCATCCGCGAAACCAAGGCCAAAAAGTTAGCGCTTACAGAAGAAATTGAAGCCCTCGACCCACAGCCTGACACCAAGGCCACCAGCGTGGCCGCACTCGCCGCCGAACAAGAGCGCTTAGCCAAAGCAGTCGAAGATCAGGCCAAAGCCTTGGCTGCACTTGAAAACAAAACTGAGCCCGCCGAACAACCAGCCGCCCTCGACCGTCCCTCCGCCGATAAAAGTTATCTCTCGGGCCTACGTTTGCGCGCACCACGCGCCGTCATTCTACTCGAAAGCTCTGGCAGTATGCTGGCCGAAGATGCAAAGACCGCCGTTCAAATCATCCAACAAGGGACTGGAGCCAAGTCCAAGAAATGGCTACGCAGTAAAGCCGCCGTCCGCGCTGTTCTTGCTGCGATCCCTAAAGGTACCCAAGTCGCCATCTTCGCCATGGCTGAGGAGACCGAAGCACTGTCGGGTAGCACTGAGAATCCCTACATCGATCCCTACGACAACAAGGCTTTGCTGTCCTTCCTCGACCGTCTCGACCAGCTAGAAGCCAGCGGCGGTGCCGACCTATCAAAAGGCCTCCAAACCGTCAGCCAGCTCAAGCAACGTGCCAGTAGTCTACTCTTGATCGGAGACGGGCTGCCCACAGCCCCTGCACCACGCAGCGGCAACCTGACTGAAGCCGACCGCGTCAAGCTCTTCAACCGCGCCATGGCTAATCGCCTCAACTATCCCTTCAACGCCATCCTCTTTCCCTTTAGCGGGGACCCTTCCGCCGCCGGACTCTTCTGGCAACTAAGTGGTCGCACTAAAGGGATCACCCTCATTCCCGACAACGATTGGCCAAGCCTCTAGAAAATCTCACATGCTGAAAATCGGAGAACGATTAAGCTGGAAACCAGACAACCGAACCAATGATTAAACGCCGCCCCATAGAGGTCTTCAGCCTCTCATTTCTCGACTGCCTCTGCTGTGGCTTCGGGGCGATTCTGTTGCTCTTCATCCTATCCATCGGTTCAGGGCCGCACGGGGTTGAGAGCGAGGTCGACGTGCCAACACTCAGAGCCATGCAAGCGCAGTTTGCCATGCTCGAAGCCGACGTGGCCGATCAGACCATTCTGCTCGAGGCCGCCATCAATAGCGAACAAACCAGCACCGAGCGAGATCGTATTCTCTCTCTCATTCAAGAGCAGGAATCTAAGTTAGCCGACCTGGAAAAGGAATTCGAAAGCCTAGAGTCCACGCTCAGTACTACCGAGCAAGCCGCCGCCACGGCAAAGCGTTTGCTGCAGAGCTTTAAACATGAAGACCTTCCTCCCATTGGCCTACCAACTGAGGCAACCCACGTTGCCTTCGTTGTCGACACCTCAGGCAGCATGCGCAACCAAATGACAGGCCAACTCCACTATGGCGTGGTCGAACAAATTCGCGAGCTCCTTGAGAGCCTTCCTGAGGTGCGTAGCATTCAGTTTCTCGACACCAGCGGCAATTACATGCTGAGTACCCGACGCGGCTTTTGGCTACCCGACACCTCTGGCTTACGCCAACAAGCACTCCGGCAGATTCTAAGTTATCCCATTGCCAGTGTCAGCGACCCCGAGTCCGGCCTTCGCCGTGCCATCCGTGACTTGAAACCCAGCCTCAAAGCAGACGAGTTCATGAGCATCTACGTCGTCGGCGACGACTTCCGCGGCTCTACCCAAGGCCTGCTCATTCAGCTCGACCGTATGAATCCGCGCAACCCAAGCACCGGTAAGCGCCCCGTCTCGATCAGTGCCATTGGCTTCCCCACCCTAATCAACCCCTTTCAGATCGGCGCCACCCAGGGCAACTCCCGCTATGCCAACATTATGCGTGAAATCGCCGAAGCCCACGACGGCGTGTTAATTTTAAAGCCAAGTATTTAGTAAAGCTGGGCCTGATCCATAATCTCAGCTCTTAGCCACCGTCTGAGGTCTTCAAAATCTTAATAAACGCGTCCTGAGGGATGGAGACGCTACCGATATTTTTCATGCGTTTCTTGCCCTCTTTTTGTTTCTCTAATAGTTTACGTTTACGGGAAATATCCCCGCCGTAACACTTTGCAGTCACGTCTTTGCGATAGGCGCTGATTGTTTCTCGGGCGACAATGTTGCTGCCGACGCCGGCTTGGATCGCGATCTTAAACATCTGCTTGGGCAAGATCTCTTTAAGGCGCTTGCAGAGCGCGCGTCCGCGGCCTTCAGCTTTATCTAAGTGAACGATCGAGGAGAAGGCATCGACGGCCTCTTGATTCACACGAATGTCGAGGCGGCAGAGCTTAGCCTTTTCGTAACCGGCCATCTCGTAGTCCATCGAGCCGTAGCCGTGAGTGATGCTTTTGAGGCGGTCATTAAAATCGACCAAAATTTCGTTGAGCGGCAGACGGCAGACGAGCATGACGCGTTCACCATCGATTGTTTCGGTGTGTTCACAGATACCGCGCTTCTCAGAGACCAATGCCAGCACATCACCGATCGAATCAGACGGAATATGAATCGATGCGTTAATCATGGGTTCTTCGATGAACTCGATCTCAGCGGGATCAGGGAGGTAGACAGGATTGTGCACTTCGATTTGTTCGCCGTCTGTCTTTGTGACATGATAAACTACACTCGGATAAGTGGAAATCACATCGAGATCATACTCGCGGCGGATACGCTCTTGGATGATCTCCATGTGAAGCAGACCGAGGAAACCACAACGAAAGCCGAAGCCAAGGGCGACGGAGTTTTCCGACTGGTAAACGAAGGCAGCGTCGTTAAGACGAAGTTTACCCATGCCCGCCTTGAGCTTGTTGTAGTCGCTCGTATCGATGGGGTAAATACCACTAAAAACCATGGGGCTGACCTCTTTGTAGCCGGGTAGCATTTCCTCAGTAGGATTGTTGCTATGGGTGATGGTATCACCGAGCTTTAGGTCGGCCACATCGCGGAGATTCGTCACGACGTAGCCAACATCGCCCGCTTTGAGTGTCTCTTGCTTTGTCATGGCAGGCGAGAACTTGCCCACTTCCTTAACTAACATCTTACGCTCGTCACTCATGGTAATGATAGGATCGTTCATCTTAACCTCACCAGAAAAGACACGGACATAACAAATCACACCTTTGTAAGCATCGTAAATGCAGTCAAAAATCAACATGCGGAGCCCATCGACTTCCGCCCATCGAGGCTTGGGCACACGGGTGACAGCGGCTTCGAGTAGGTCTTCAATCCCGATGCCGGTTTTACCACTAGTCATTACAGCCTCGTCAGCGGGGATAGCTAACACGTCCTCCAACTGCACCATGATGGCCGGCACGTCAGCACTGGGTAGATCGACCTTGTTGATCACGGGAATGATTTCCAGTCCCTGTTCCAGCGCGAGGTGAGCATTGGCCACGGTCTGCGCTTCGATGCCTTGAGCGGCATCAATCAGCAGCATAGCACCCTCACACGCAGCCAAACTACGGGAAACTTCGTAAGAAAAATCCACGTGGCCGGGGGTATCGATCAAGTTGAACGCATAGTCATTCCCGTCCTTAGCTTTATAAACCATCGACACGGGGTGGCTTTTAATCGTGATCCCTCGCTCGCGCTCCAAGTCCATAGAGTCGAGAAGCTGGGCTTTCATATCACGCATTTCTACGGTGCGCGTCATCTCAAGGATACGGTCAGACAAAGTCGTCTTTCCATGATCGACATGGGCCATGGTGCAGAAATCACGAGGATGCTTGAGATTAGTCATGAATGGCGGGAAAGCGGT
>CALBPO010000209.1 GCA_937899295.1 uncultured Opitutia bacterium | reverse complement strand
TTCAGCGACTGAGCGTGTGCGATGGGCTCATGAAACCTACGGCGACAAGCTCGTATTAACCACTAGTTTTGGTGTGCAAAGTGCCGTCATGCTCCACCTCGTTACGGCGCAAATGCCAGAAATCCCCGTGATCTTCGTCGATACTGGCTACCTCTTTCCATCGACCTATACTTTTGCCGCAAGGCTAACAGAGCGTCTCAAGCTCAACCTTAAAACGTATACTCCACTGCAAACAGCCGCTCAGCAAGAAGCCCTCCACGGTAAGCTCTGGGAGCAGGGCATCGATGGGATTGATCGTTACAATCGAATTAACAAAGTCGAACCGATGAACCGAGCTGTAGAAAGACTAGGCGCCACTGCCTGGCTATCTGGATTGCGACGTAGCCAGTCTAGCTCACGCGGAGAGCGCAGCGTAGTCGAAGCACAAAACAAAGTAACAAAAATTTATCCAATTATCGACTGGAGCGACCGCGACGTTTATCAGTATCTTACTGAATACCGCTTACCCTACCACCCACTCTGGGATCAAGGTTACGTCTCCGTCGGCGACTGGCATAGTACGAAGAAACTAGGCGAAGGTATGACCGAAGAAGACACTCGCTTCGGCGGTCTCAAGCGTGAATGCGGTCTCCACGAAATGACCGGCGGCGGCGACTTTCAAATCTAGCCGTAATCGCAAGCATGGCAGTCGCTATGGCCTCCGAATGTTTTCCCGCCCATAGATACTCCCAGTGAAGCAGAATCACTAAAATACGCAACGCTCTACCCTTGCGCAGCGTTAACTAGTCGTTTTTAAAAATAACATCTGATGATCCAGCGATCAAATTTATTCAAAACTCACGATAAGAGATCAGGCTCAGATAGAAACATGACTGCCCAAAACACCCCTAAACACATCGCCATCATTATGGATGGCAATGGTCGCTGGGCGAAGCAGCACAAAGTCCCACGTATCGAAGGGCACCACCGTGGTGCCGAAGCGGTCAAACGCACAATCAAAGTAGCCCAAGAAAACGGCGTTAAAAACCTTACACTCTTCGCTTTCAGCGTTGAAAATTGGAACCGCCCTAAGCTCGAAGTCTCGGCTCTCATGAATCTACTCGAACGTTTCCTAAGCGAGCAAATGCCAGAGCTAATTAAGCGCAAGATCCGCCTCCGCGTCATTGGCCGCTACCGCGAGCTGCCCGAGCGCATCCAAGCACTCCTCCACGAAGCCGAAGAAACCACCCAGGATTACGACGAATTCACCCTCGGACTCGCGCTCAATTATGGATCGCGCACGGAAGTAGTTGATGCGGTCAAAGCTGTCGCCCAGGCCGCTAATGCGGGCCTAGTCGACCTAAACAAAATCGACTACAACAGCTTCCGCCAATACCTCTACACTCGCGACATGCCCGACCCCGATCTCGTCATCCGTACATCAGGTGAATGCCGCCTCAGTAACTTCCTTCTTCTCCAATCCGCTTACGCCGAAATCTATTTAAGCAAAGTCCTTTGGCCAGATTTCGACGAGGCCGAGTTTAAAGCTGCGATTGCCGAATACTCCTCCCGCGAACGTCGCTACGGGAAAACCACCGAACAGATAAAAGCCTGAGCTTTTCAACCCTACCGCTATTTTCACTAATCATAATAAGCTATGAAGCAACGTATAATAAGCTTCGCCACACTCTGGTCGATTCTCGCCATCTCGCTCTGGCTCTTCGGCGTCCATGCGGGCGTATTCATCATCGCGATCCTTGCCTTTCTCACGCAACTGGAACTCTACCAGCTCTTCACAAAGATGGGGCTCAAACCCATGAAAGGCCTTGGCATCTCCGCTGGTGTCGTCATCACCCTTGGCGCCTACTACCTTGGTGATATCGACTCGGGCAACGATCTCTTTGCCCTCAGCTTCGTCGTGATCGCCCTAATTATCATCTGCCTCGACCTCCAAGCAGGCCGCCTGCGGAGCTTTATGCCAACTCTCTTTGGCTTGCTCTACGTGCCCTTCATGCTGCACTTTCTTATTAAGATCGTGAAGCTAACAGAATCCAACGGCGAGACCGCCGCCACGGGTATGTTCCTTGCTGTCTGGGTCGTATCGGTGGCCAAATGCGCTGACGTCGGTGGTCTACTTATCGGAATGAAGCTAGGCAAAACACCACTCTCCGTGGTCAGCCCTAAGAAGACTTACGAAGGAGCTGCCGGCGGCATCGGTTTTTCAATGCTCATCGGCGTCATTCTAATCAGCTTCTTCCACACGCTCGTACCAGCGGGCTTTAGCTGGTGGCTCGGCGCCCTAATCGCCGTCCCCATCGGCGTCGCGTCCATCGCTTCCGACCTCGTCGAATCCGCCTTCAAGCGCCAAGCCGACGTCAAAGACTCGGGTAAAATTATTCCTGGCATCGGCGGCATTTTTGATCTTACCGACAGCCTCATCCTAACCGCTCCGCTCGGATATTTATTTTTCAAATACACGCTATTTTAAATGTCCGATACCGAGCCAAAGAAACTTGTTCTACTCGGCGCCACTGGATCGATCGGCAGCAGCACATTGCGCGTATTACGGGCCCACAAAGACATGCTGGAGTTGGTCGGCGTGGCCTCACAATCGCGCCACGAAGAGTTGGCGGCGATATGCCATGAATTCGATGTTCGCCACGCAGTACTTGGATCCGAGTCTGCCTATACCCTCGCGTATCAGGCCAGTAATTTCCCAGTAGGCACACAGCTCAGTTGTGGCGAAGCAGGACTGGCTGAGCTGGCAACACTTGCTGAAGCCGACATCGTGCTCATCGCCGTCGTCGGCGCAGCCGGTCTTCGCCCCGCCCTCGCCGCGATCGAAGCGGGCAAGGACATTGCATTGGCCAATAAAGAACTCCTTGTACTCGGCGGTGCCCATGTTATCGAAGCTGCCAAGCGTAAAGGCGTGCGACTCCTACCGACCGACAGTGAACACAACGCCATTTTTCAATGCCTACAAGGCTACCCATCCGAGCAAGTCGACAAGCTAATTCTCACCGCATCTGGCGGTCAGTTTCGAGACACCCCTTCCAAAGATTTGGTCGATGTCACACCTGATATGGCCACCCAGCATCCTAACTGGTCAATGGGCCCAAAGATAACCGTCGATTCGGCCACTATGGCCAACAAAGGCCTCGAACTAATCGAGGCACACTGGCTCTTTGGCTTGGAACCCGATCGCCTCGAAGTGGTCATTCATCCTCAAAGCATAGCGCACTCTTTCGTCCAGTTTATCGACGGCTCCATTCTCGCACAGCTCTGTCCTCCCGACATGACCTTTGCCATCCAGCACTGTCTCCTCTTCCCTGACCGCGCACACAGCGTCACGCCAAGCACTGACTTTCGCAAAGCCTTCTCCCTCGACTTTACACCGCCCGACTTTGCCAAATATCCCTGCCTCCAGCTCGCCTACCACGCCTTACGCGTCGGTAATGCTGCACCCGCCATCTTCAATGCTGCCAACGAAGTCGCCGTCGAACGCTTTCTAGCTAAAGAGATCCGCTACCTTGAAATTCCCCGGCTAATAGAGCACAGTCTATCTCAGATCATTTCACCGAGTAGCCCCAGCCTCGACCAACTTTTTCAAATCGACACCGAGACGCGTGACGTCGCGCAGAGACACAATCCGTAGCGTCTGAGCTTGCTCAAACCTGCCAAGGTCTTTTCTTCCAACCAAGGCTCGTTAACAACAGGCTTCAGCTTTACCAAAACATGCTCTCCACAATCCTTTATATCGCACTAGCGCTCTTTGCGCTTGGCTTCTCCATTTTCATACACGAGCTCGGCCACTTTATTGCGGCCAAGAAGCGTGGTCTCATCGCTGATCGCTTTTCCATAGGCTTTGGACCACGTCTTTTCGGTTGGCATCGTAATGGCACCGACTTCCGTCTCTCCTTGTTGCCACTTGGGGGCTACGTCTCCCTCCCGCAACTCGCGGACATGGGGCGCGTCGAAGGCGGCGAAAAAGAAGAGGGCAAACTAGCTCCAATTTCTTACGCTGATAAAATGATCGTCGCAGTAATGGGTGCGGTCTTCAATCTAATCTTTGCCCTCGTGCTCTCGCTCGTGCTTTGGGGTGTGGGTCGAGAGATTGTTAAATCGACCAGCGTCGGCTTTGTCGCCGAAGAGATCCGTAATGCCGACGGTGCCATCGTGCCAGGGCCTGCCTACGAAGCAGGTATCCGCCAAGGTGACACTATTTACGCAATCGATGGCAAGCCTGTGCCCGATTGGTGGTATTTCCAAAACGCTATCGCCACGAGCGTAGGCAAGGAAGACGGCGAGGCAGGTCGCCGCGAAGTCGAAGTCGGCATCCTAAGAGACGGCGAGAATATGGTATTTACCGTCTACCCCGAACTCGTTTCTAGCGAGCGCATGCGCTACATCGGTATCGAGCCAGAGACCGATGAGACCTCTGCACCCATCGTCATTCACCTAGAACCTGATATGCCTGCCATTGAGTCCGGACTAGAGCCGATGGATCGCCTAATCAAACTAGACGGCGAAGTTATTATCTCTGGAGCCTTCCTCAGCACCTACCTAAGTAAGCATGGTGACCGCAGTATCGACGTCACAGTAGAACGAGACGGCAACGAATTGACACTCCCCATTCAACCACGGACCAAAGAAGGAGAGACCAGCCCGCGCTTCGGCTTTGCTTACGATTTTCAATACAAGACCGAGCGCGTCCACTACAATCCTGTCGAACAACTCTACCGCTTCGCCGAGACCATGAAGATGACGCTCTACGCGCTCATTCACAAAAACTCCGACGTTAAAGTGAAGAACATGAGTGGTCCCGTCGGCATCGTCCATGGTCTTACCCGCATGGCGCAAATTGGCTTCATCGACCTAATCTGGATGTTAGCGCTTATAAACGTCAACCTTGCGATTTTCAACCTGCTACCAATCCCTGTCTTGGACGGCGGTCACATGCTCTTCGCCACAATCTCGAAATTGATCGGCCGCCCGTTGCCAAAAAAATTCATGGAGAACCTGCAAGGTGCCTTTATGATTTTACTCCTTGGATTTGTTATCTACGTCAGCTTTTT
>CALBPO010000208.1 GCA_937899295.1 uncultured Opitutia bacterium | reverse complement strand
GAAGGGTATTTTAATGGTCTATTCTCGCACTTATTTCGGAAAGCTACTTTCCTGTAAAATGACTCTATCGCTTTCGAAATGGAGAAGACTAAAAGAAAGCGATACAGAGCATTCCCTTTGTTTTAGCGACTAGCTATGACTTATCTAGTCCGCCTTCTCAGTAGGGATATAGTCACCAATAAGCCCATAGTTACCGCGAATCTACTTGGCTCTGGAATCGAAGAAATTAGCCGTATATTATCCACACCTATGGCACCTGAGAACTCATCACCCAATGCTGAATTTCCCGTACTAGAGGCGATGAAACGGAAGCCCTTTATGTCTGATAAAGTCTCTAGGAAAGAGTCTTGTCCAAAGCCTCCATTGAAATCCCCCACACGCTGCATTTCAGTCTCAAGAATATTAAAACTAGCGCTTCCCCAACCACTTTCTGGTAAGAATGTTACATATGTTGTGCTGACCCACCAAGTGCCCGATGAAATCATCGGTTTTGTAACGTTTGAGAGTGCTAAACGTAAATAGACAGGTTCATCGGCACTCCAGTTGTTAAAGTTCAACTCAACACTTTGAATTCCCTTAGCATTGAAGTTTCCTAACCACGGATCGCTTCCAATAACAGTGGAAGCGACTGGTCTACGCACTACCATCCTATTCTTATTGGTTTCACCTCCAAACATATTGATTTCTTCACGGAAATACGAATTGCCCGGATCAATTGCATCTTGTGTGCTGAGGAAATGATCAGCACCGCCTCCCCAGTCATCCGTTTGTAACGTGAAATCGCTTTCTACCCAAGTAAAAGAGGACCCGAACAAACAGCTAGACGAGCATGCAAGGAGAGAAAAAAACGCTGATGAGTAAAATCTTTTAATAAGAATTAAACTTTTCATCAACTGTTGAGTATACCCAGTGGTGAATTTGGATTACTAAAGCTAAAGTTATTTATATTCGGAATAACTGTACTCATCTCAGACTGTGGAACACCATACCAATTAGCGAGTTCTGCCATGTAGGCATCTACAGAGGTAGTCGGTAGGATACGCCCACGCCCTAGATCTGTAGAGCTATTATTTAAAGCAAGGTCTGGATATTCTCCATATATCTCGCCGCCATTAGCACTACCACTTATTATAAAATGGTTACCTCCCCACGCATGATCAGAGCCACTTCCATTAGAAGTTAAAGTGCGTCCAAAGTCGGAGGCTGTGTAGAGTACTACATTGTTTTGCAACCCCATTGATTGAATTGCAGTCCAGAAAATCTCTATAGCTTCATTTAGTTCGATGAATAGGTCTGATTGTGGTGTTAATAATTCATTGTGATGGTCCCAACCTCCCCGCTCCACAAAAAAGATTTGTCGGTTCATACTTAGCGCTGTTCGCGCCTCCATGATTTTTGAGACCATTGAAAGGCGTTGATAGGTTTCAGTGTTATCCGCGATTGCACTCGGGTCAAAGGGTGTGCTTAGGCCATCTAGTGCAGACTTAAAAAATATGGATGCATCGATCGAATTACGATTGGCCTGGGCCAGTGTTTTGGAATAGATACTTTGATAATGCTGTCCGAGGATATCATCTACAGCTAATTGTAGTGTCGGATCTTGCCCGTAATTTTTTAATTCTACTACACCACCAGGATCGGTTATGTAGGGAACAGTGGTAGTTCCAGATTGGAGTACATTTGCCCCTGAGAGTGAAATATTCATCGCTATGTTACTCTGCTGATTAGCATGAGACATAACCTCCGCCATCCGACCTCCCCAGCCCTTGGGAGCAGAGCCACGGACTTGAGGCACGAGTGTTTGCCAATGAACTTGATGATCTGGGTGAGAGAATAGCCCCTCTGGTAGAGCCTTAGACCCGTCGTTGTATTGCACAAGTGAAGTAGGCTCAATAAGTGAACCTACATTACTGACAAAGGCTAAATCTCCTTGGTCGTAGAGCGTTTTTAAATAGGGTAGGTCGGGGTGAATTCCAAAGTCACTATACCCAGCTCCAGCCGATGTGTTTTGAAGTGAGGATGTAATTTGGTGTAAATTTGCTCTAGGAATCGCCAAGCCACTACCGCCAACACCCCCGCGCACTTGTTCATATTCATTGTAGGCACTTTGTTGCCTAGGAATAAGCATGTTGTAAGAATCATTACCGCCATTCAGGAATAAACACACGAGTGCTTTGTAATCAGTAAAGTTAGATGCTGATGCTGCACCAGCAGTCAAGCGCAGTGAAAGTAATGAAGACAAAAGGGAGGCCGTGCCTACTGCGGCACAATTTGCCTGACCGATGAATTGCCGCCTCGAAATTTTCTGCTTAAGATCCATGTTAGTATAATGTGTTAAATTCGGGTGTAAGTACGATTAATCCTGCTATATATTTAACTTTATCAATGCCTGTTAAATTTAAACTGGGAGTATCCGCAGCTAACTGGATGGATGCTCGATTTTCGGAGCTCAGTCTCCCTGCGCAGAGTAATAAATCAAGGTGATCAATCAATGTGGAGGTATTGCCTGAGATGGAATCCTCGTATGTAAAGTCGAGGACCGAATCGATATTATTACGCTGCCCGATATTTCCGTAATTATTACTACCGGAACCAGCTATGCCGTGAACTATTAGTGTGATTAAAGCATTTGATAACTGAAGAGCACTGACGTCAGTGTGAATTTGAAATTCTGGAGCGTTTAATGCCGCATTTCCAATCACACCATTGGGCGAATAGTCAGGTTGGTAAAAGTTAAACACGGATGGAGAGTCATAAGGTGCTTGTAAAATATTATCTTCTAGTTCCTTGAA
>CALBPO010000207.1 GCA_937899295.1 uncultured Opitutia bacterium | reverse complement strand
GGTATGGCCGGTGACAATGGGGGTATTCTTCTTCGTGGAGTTGATAAGGAAGCTATCGAGCGTGGCCAAGTTATTGCAAAGCCCGGTTCGATCACTCCTCACACAACTGCCAAGGCTGAGCTCTACGTCCTGTCCAAGGATGAGGGTGGCCGTCATACACCTTTCTTCGATGGCTACCGTCCTCAGTTCTTCTTTGGAACTGCTGACGTCACTGGCATCATCAAATGCCCAGAGGGTGTTGAAATGGTGATGCCTGGTGATAATCTTACCGTTGAGATCGATCTCGGTAAGAAGATTGCTATGGAAGCTGGCCAGCGTTTCGCCATCCGCGAAGGTGGTCGCACTATCGGTGCCGGTCGTGTTGCTGAAGTGATCAAATAGATCACCTTCACTTCACAGATTCCAGTTTTTCGCCGAGGGCTCTCTATGGGCCCTCGGCTTCATTGTTATTTTATAGATTATAGTCCAAAACTCACAGGAGAGTAGTTCAATTGGTAGAGCAACGGTCTCCAAAACCGTAAGTTGTGGGTTCAAGTCCCTCCTCTCCTGCCAGTTTTACTAATTTTAATGAAAAATCCATTCACTAGCATACGTCTCTTTTATAAAGAGATGATGACCGAGCTTAAGAAAGCCTCTTGGCCGACTAAGACGGAACTCCGCGATTCGACGATCGTCGTTCTTATTGCGACCGCTATTCTTGGTTCCTACATTGCGCTCATTGACTTCTCACTCATGAATGGTGTCGAGCTCCTGACATCTTGGGTTAAATAGCCTTCTATTCAACTACGACCTACAACTTTAAGTTTTCACACCGTTCGCCACCTTATTTACCCGTCTCTAGACTAAATCAATGTCAGATTCTTCTTCAATCACAGGTCCTAACTGGTATGCCGTTCAGACTCTCTCCAATCAAGAGGGCAAGGCTAAGAAATATCTCGATAAGTTTATCGCAATCGAAGAGATGGACGACTTCGTCTTCGACGTGCTCATGCCTACCGAGCAAATCACCGAAGTAAAGGCTGGGAAGAAGAGCATCAAGACCCGTAAATTTTACCCAGGCTACATCTTCGTCAACATGCGTCTGTATGATGATGACGGTAAGTTGCTGCAGAAGCCCTGGTATTTCGTCCGTGAAGGTCACGGCGTCATTAATTTTGTTGGCGGCGACCGCCCGACTCCATTGAAGAAAAGCGAAATCGATCGCATCCTTAATCAAGTCGAAGAATCCGAGGGCAAAGAAAAGCCGAAGATTGAATATGAAATCGGTGAAATGGTCAAAGTCAACGAAGGTCCCTTCGCGAACCTCGTTGGCAAAATTGAGGAAATCGACCCAGACCGGGGCAAGCTCAAAGTTTCCGTATCTATTTTCGGGCGTTACACGCCTGTCGAACTTGAATACTGGCAAGTCCAGAGAACAGAAGAAAGCTAATCAGACATGTCTAAGAAAATCACAGGTCAAATCCGTTTACAACTGCCAGCTGGCGCTGCAAATCCCGCACCTCCTGTCGGTCCCGCACTCGGTGCGCAGGGAGTTAATATTATGGGGTTCTGTAAAGAATTCAATGCCAAGACTAAGGATCAAGCAGGGATGATTTTGCCCTGCGTGATCACAGTCTACGCAGACCGTTCTTTCAGCTTCATTCTTAAGTCGCCACCCGCTGCTATTCTATTGAAGAAGGCTGCGGGTATCGCTAAAGGCTCTGGTGTTCCTAACAAGGACAAGGTCGGTAAGGTCACTCGCAAGCAAGTCCTCGATATCTGCGAAATCAAGAAGGCCGATCTCAACGCTAAAAACGAAGACGCTGCTTTCAATATCATCGCAGGCACTGCGCGTTCCATGGGGCTCGAAGTCGAAGGCTAGTTTCGCAATCAATTTTCGTGAAAGCCGCTCTGGTTTTCCGTTTCACCACAATAGAGATATAACAATGGCCACCCAGCAAATTAAGGGAAGCAAACGCTATCGTTCTTCAGTCGAAATGACTGATCTAACGAAGACTTACTCGGTCGAAGAAGCGTCTGCGTTACTCAACAAACTACCGAAGGCGAAGTTCGACGAAACTGTCGAAGTTTACGCCCATCTCGCGGTTGATCCTCGCAAGAGTGATCAGATGGTTCGCGGCACTCTTCAGCTTCCTCACGGCAGCGGTAAGACTGTGCGTGTGATCGTCTTCACTGAAAACCCGGAAGAAGCTCTCGCTGCTGGCGCCGAAGAAGCAGGTCTCGATGAATTAATCGAGAAAGTTACCGGAGGATGGATCGATTTCGATGTCGCGATTTCTACAACTAGCGCCATGAAGAGCGTCCGCAAGGTCGCCCGTGTGCTGGGTCCCCGTGGCCTTATGCCCAACCCAAAGTCTGGGACCGTGACCGATGATATTGTCGAAGGTATCAATCTAGTCAAAGCTGGCCGTGTCGAGTTCAAGATGGACAAGACCGCCAATGTCGCAGTCATCGTCGGCAAGCGCTCCTTTACTTCTGAGCAAATCACGGAGAATGCGATCGCAGCTATCAATGCTCTGATTGAGCAACGCCCAAAAGCATCTCTCGGTAGATACATCAAGAGCCTCACTTTGAGCTCGACGATGAGCCCCGGACTTGCAGTGGACGTCGCTGATTTTAACAAAGCTTAACGAGGGACACATTACATGAGACCAGAAAAACAATATCTCGTTGAAGAGGTGAACAATCACCTTAACAAGTCCGATTACGTATACCTAACTAACTACGAACGCATCACCGTTGAAGAAATTGCTGAACTCCGCGCACAGCGTTCCGAGCACGAAGCTGAGTTCCACGTTATCAAAAACAGCATCTTCGGTGTCGCTGCGGCGGCTAAAGAGCTGCCCGATATGGGCGAGCACCTTACCGGACAGACCGCAATCGTTGTAGGTGGTAAAAATCCATCAGGAGTCGCCAAGATCATCGGCGATTTCTTCAAGAAGAAGGAGAAAGTCGAAATGAAGGCAGGTATCGTCAATGAGCGTGCCCTCACTAAAGAAGAAATCAAAGCCCTCGCAAAACTGCCAGGTCTCGAAGTGCTCCGCGCACAGCTTCTCGGCTTACTTACTCAGCCTGCGACTGGATTCGTCCGTGTCATCAACGCTGTGCCACAAGGCCTTGTCAATGTCTTGCAGGCGAAAGCCCGCAATTAAAACGTCCATTAACCGTAAATTTAAATCCTTTAGCTGCCCATTCTAATAGTGGCGGCCTAAAACAAACCAAAAATCCAATAATAAGGTTAGGAGAAATTCATCTCTTAAATATCCCGACTTTCGGGGTGCTAACCAATTGAAAGATAAAATACCATGGCAATCACAAAAGAAGAAGTCGTCGAATGGCTCTCCGCACAAACAGTGCTCGAAGTAGCTGATCTAGTTAAAGAACTCGAAGAGAAGTGGGGCGTTAGCGCTGCTGCTCCTGTCGCTGTTGCCGCTGCTGGCGGTGCCGCTGCTGGTGGCGATGCTCCCGCAGAAGAAAAAGATGAGTTTGATGTTATCTTTAAGGCTGCTGGCGCTAACAAGATCGCTTCCATTAAAGAAGTACGCGCTATCACAGGTCTAGGCCTGAAGG
>CALBPO010000206.1 GCA_937899295.1 uncultured Opitutia bacterium | reverse complement strand
CCTATGGAAAAGCCGCCAGCAAATAGACTGTCGTTACCTACGGTGCCTTCGACCTGACCGGTCCAGTAGGGAGTCGGATTATTCGTGACGATCTGCAAGACACCACCAGCTGCATTCACGCCGAAGGCACCCGCTTGTGGGCCGCGTAGAACTTCAAGCTGTTGTGTGTCGAAGAGATTGCCGATCGTGCCGAGGCCTGTAAAATCGAGGTCATCTACGAGAAAGCGGACCGAGGAATCGGGAGTTTCGCCTTCGAACTGTGAATTTTCGCCGATACCACGTATTTGGATATAACGTGGTCGCGAGGAAGTCGCCGACCAAGTCATGTTTGGTATTGCGTTGATTAAATCCCCGAAGTGTTGCTTGCCGCTGCTTTGCAAAGGTTTGTTGTCAATGACAGTGACGCTGGCTGACGTCTTTTGGAGTTCAGATTCCCATAGTTCGCCAGTGACGATGGTCACGGGAAGTTCGGGGATGGCGGGAACGACACTTTCTTCAGCGAAGAGCGGTGTCGTGGCGATACTTAGAAGCGCAAGTGCGCTGAGTGTGTGTTTCATATTGGATCTCAATTTTTGTATGTTTGAGACCCGGCTTTGGGCGATTGAAGGCGAATCGCTCAAAGAGCGATCCGTTCCTTTTCCTACGCCGGTGTCAACCGGATCAGGTTCGAAGGGATCACTTCTGTTGAAAGAAGGAAGCGTCTCAGACCCATGCCAGGTCACCCCTAAGGAAGACCGTTAAAGAAGGTGGGTGACATAGACTTGTCAAGAGTGGGCACAAAAAAACTCCACTAGAATTAGATGGAGTTTTTGAATAAACTTTTGTGCGCTTACAATCAACGCATGCCACGCATGCCACCCATGCCGCCCATGCCAGGCGCACCGCGCTCCCATTCAGCTGGCCGACTCCATGGGACGGATTGATCGTCTGGGTCGCTATCGAAGCAACCAGTCATAGAGAGAGCCATGAAGGCAAGGGCAAGGAGGAGTGCAATACGATGATACATAGTAGATTTGCTTGTGAGTGATTAGCGGAGTAGGCTCACTGTGGTGCCCGCGGCCAATTCGCGCGTTTTGGCACCAGGGAGCAGATTAGCCAAGACCAGATCATTCGAGACTTGAGAGACTTGTATTTTGCCCAATGCCCTGAGCTTTTTAATAATGGTGACTGTGGTTCCGGGACTTAGACCAAGCTCTGGGCTGTTGGCGAGCGCGATGAGACCATTCTTAGAACTAAGCGACTTAACTGTGGTCTCGGATCCGATTGATGCGGTGGATAGTACTTGCGATTTGTTTACAGTGAGGCCATTGCTGTAATTGCCAGCGGATGCCATTTTACTGCTGCTTCCTGAACCATCAGGAGATCGCGATGTGGATGATGTGACTTTGGCCTCTTCGAGTGATTCCTTGAGCTCTGCGTTGCTTTCCTCTAGTTCGGCGATACGATCGTTCAGTTGCGAAATTTCGCCTTCTTTACTTGCGCCAGCGAGACTCTGCTCTGACTGAAGGAGGTCTGCACGGAGGCGTCTAGCAGTGCTCTCGAGGTCAGCGATACTTTTCTTGGCTCTGCTGAGTTGCTGCTGTGTGCGACTCACTTCTTGTCGAGCAGTATACATTTCAGAGCGCATACTTTCAAGCTTACGCTTTTCGTTGGCAAGAGCATCGCGCTCGCTTTTTAGGCTACCTTCCAGTGCGCTAATTTGTTCATTCGCGGCTGTAAGCTCGGCTTGAACAGCCACCGTTGCTTTTTCTGCTTTTTGGGCGACTGCTTGCATCTCGGCAAGTTTACCTTTACTGACGAAGAAGAGGCTAGCTGCAGCGATGGCTGCGAAAACTGCTAGTATGCGGAGTATCATGGAGAGACTATTCATTCTGTTGTATGGGGAGGGTTGATAAAATTATTTAAAATAAAAGAGAGATTTGTGAACGGGGTCCTTCATCTCGACGAAGAGCCTTCGCGGATTAACTGCAAGGCGATTTAAGAGTTTAAAGATTAATTCAGTCTGAGACTCAAGGTTCAAGTTTTGTGCAATTGTCGCAGTATTAAGCTTGGTGCCTGCCTGTGCCCTTAGGTAGGCGATCACTTTTTGCTCAATATCAAGG
>CALBPO010000205.1 GCA_937899295.1 uncultured Opitutia bacterium | reverse complement strand
CCTAGAAAGCCAAAGTCAGTACTGCTAAATGCGACAATTGCTGCAGTGGATAAGACCGCCACGCAAGTAGCGAGAGTAGCTTGTAAAAGCAGATTTTGCCACTCCTGGCAGTAGGGACCGTGAGCTAAGATAGTCGCATCAAATTCATCTCTGAGTGCGAGCATTTCCGGAGAATCGCTTTTGAAGTAGTGAATTTCCTCATCGTCTGTATCGAAATAAAATTCCATGTGCTTGAGCGCATTCGCGCCAGTTATTTTGTCTTTAAAAGATTCTGGTTCATTGGAGACTTCTTTTACTTTAACCCCTTTACTTTCAGCAAATTTGCCAAACTTAATTGCATACCCAATATTACCGACCGCAGGTCCCAGAATCCAACCTGTGAAGCCAGAAAATGCCGCACAGGCCCATAAATTAATCGGGTATTGATCTGCTAATATAAAGCAGATAAGTAGAGTCAAAAAAGATCCACCAATAGCTATTGTTGCCTCAGTTTTCGTTTCTAAAGCTTTGTTAAACCTCGCAGCAATTGTAGTGATAATTAGCATTCCCCCTATGATGAGGAAGGTTTTGGTCATTAAATCCATAGTTGGGGTCGTTTAATAATTATTTCTAGAAAGAATAAAGCGCATGTTTCGAAAACTAACAATGGTATTTATTACCTTCTTTTGCTTTGGAAAGTTAGTATTACTTTACGGCCTTGATATTACCAATCCTCGCATTACTCCGCGACTTGATGACGGCTACAATAAACCCCTGATCGATCGATCCGGCTATACTCTTGTGCCAGAGCTTTCCGATGAATTCGGTGGCACTAAGCTGAATCTAAACAAGTGGCGTCCCCACATGAAAAATTGGAAAGGTCGAGGGGCAGAATTTACTCCAAGTAATGTTATCGTTAAAGATGGCTGCCTACAGCTAAAGTCGAGCATCAAGGACGAAAAGCACCTAGAAGAGGTATACTCTACTATCGATACCGCCCTAACCGGTCTTCAAAGAAAGATTGATATCAATCTATGGTCACCCGCTGATTATGGTGAAAATTGGGATTCCAAGAAGCTTTCTTCTCAGCCTTTATATGACAACTTGCAAGATTTGGGCCTCAAAGCCATCGGAGCTGCCGCCGTAGAGTCACGAAACGAAATAGCCAAAGCTGGGTATTACGAGGCTAGAATTAAAATCTCTGAAATTGCGCTTAGCTCCTCTTTTTGGCTTATAGGAGGAGGAACTGAGTTTGACATTACTGAAAGTATGGGAACGCACACACTGTCCGAAGAAAGTGATTGGCTTGCTCGTACTCCCTATGAAATACAATCTGCTATACATTATCATAACCCTCCTCCAAAGACTTCAGAATTTGAAAAAATGAAGTATCTGGCCCCCAAGAAACTAACCGAAGAGTTCTTTATCCTTGGATTTTTGTGGGACGAAGCGGAGACAAAAATCTTCTACAACGACCAGGAGATCTATGGCCATGATTTAAGTAGCATACCAGAAATCGATCCTAAGATATTTTCTTCACTGAAACGTATGATTTTCGACTGCGAAGTTCTTTGGGGACCTTGGAAGGGGTGGCCAACAAAGGCCCAGTTGAGCAATCCAGAGATAAACACCTTCTACATAGACTGGGTTCGGGTATGGGAACCTAACTAGAATTTGGAGTAGATCCTTTAATCAAGAGGCTCAACTGATTCGCCTCGGATCATACCCCACAGGCGATCAAAACCTCGTTGTGAGGGGTCCCGGAAATATTCCATCGATACGTGAACTTCCGGAGTCGCTGGATTCATACGGATACCCCATAGCGGCTTGATCGAATCGGGAAACATTGCGTAGCGTAAGTCAGCGACCACATTAGCCTCATCTGAATAGCGATAAAGGTAGCCTTGGGAAAAGAATCGGAATCGTTCGATATCATAGGCCAAGACTGAATCTTCGGGCGCTATCATCTGAGCCGACGCTTCGCTGAAGGCATGAACGATGCTTCCTGGGTATTGCTTCGGCTCTGAAAAGGGCGTGGTCCGCACGGCATCGACGTAATACTGATCGCCGGCACGATAAACGATGCGCCAAAGCAAAATGTTAGCCAAGGAAGGCCGCACTGATAGCTCTTCGGGCCTGTGGTCGCGCTCTTCCGCAATCTGCGCTGCGATCTGTGTCGCCTGCCCTCTTTGGTAGATGCCTAAGCTCAGATAGATCAGACATAGCGCGACTGCGAATTGCGCATAGCGCGGACGTCGAAAAATAAAGGCGATTACGGCGAGTAAAACGAGTGGCAATGTGAAGATCGGATCAATAATCGAGATAATGTCC
>CALBPO010000204.1 GCA_937899295.1 uncultured Opitutia bacterium | reverse complement strand
CGTTCGTGTTGTAGATTTGGCCGTCATCGTCACAAGCCATGGGCGAGATGATGGGGATGTAGCCGTCGTTGAGAGCTTTTTTGATAATTTTAGTTTTTACGGTATGCGTCTCGCCCACGAAACCGAGGTCAAGCGACTTGCCGTCCACGACAACTTCTTTCTTATCGCAAACGAGGATGCTATTGCCAGGTAAGGCAATCGGCCGGGCGTGCATAGCTTGGAGGAGTTCACAGATCTCTAAGTTGATAATTTTGTTGAGCGTGTGATCGACTACTTTGACAGACTCAGCATCAGTGACCCGCAGGCCGTGCTCGAAGCGTGTCTCGACATCCGATTTAGAGAGTGCCCGCGTGATGGCTTTGCCACCGCCATGTACGACGACGACTTTGATACCCGCGGCGTGGAGGAATGCGATATCAGTCGCGACTCGAGTCCGCGCTTCTGGGTTGGCGTCGTCCATAAACGCACCGCCGTATTTGACCACGAAAATCGCATCCCGAAACCGTTGGATATAGGGGAGTGCTTCCAAGAGCACGGCTGCCTTAGTAGTGACGTCGAGATTTATGATATTAGACATTACTCTGACTTATTAAAGTTTACGTAGGCTTCGCTCAGATCTGAGGTGAGCAGACGAAAGGACCCGCTGCCTTGATTCAAATTGAGGGTGATCCTGAAGCGTTTTTTGGCAACAATTGCTTTCCACTCGGATAGTTTATTGTCCTGCGGAATGCCGCTGATAAGAGCGGGCACTTCATTATAGTGGATATCAAAGCACGCCTCTTTGAGGCCGATGCGGGCATAGCCAGCTGCGTCGGCGAGCCGTCCCCAGTTGGGGTCAGAACCATACCAAGAAGTCTTGACTAGCAGTGAGTTACCCACGCAACGTGCCACCTTTTCGGCGTCATCCTCAGTCTGGCAGCCTTCGACGATAAGTTCGACTAACTTGGTGATCTTTTCACCATCGCCGACGATCTTTTCGGCTAAAGTATCGCAGACCATAAAGACGGCTTCCCGGAATGCTTGGAGTAATTCGGGCGAATCGTCGGGAACTAAGCCAGACTTTCCATTAGCAAGTAGGAGCACGGTATCGTTCGTACTCATGTCACCGTCGATGGAGATCCGATTGAAGGTTTTATTGCAGGCTTGAACGAGTGTGTTCTTGAGCGCGGCGTTATCTACATCGAGGTCGGTCGCAAGAAAGGCTAACATCGTAGCCATGTTTGGCTCGATCATGCCGGCACCTTTCGCGATGCCAGAAACGGTGAGTGTCTTACCTTCATAGGTAAACTGGGCAGTCGCACATTTACGCCCTGTGTCGGAGGTGAGGATGGCGTCGGCTGCATCGAGTGAATTTTGCGACTCCTCACTGAGTGCTTTAGCGGCGATGGTGATACCTGACTTAATATTTTGCATCGGTAACTTCCGGCCGATCCGACCGGTCGAGCAAACGAGAAAGGGAGAACCCATACCGGTTTCGAGTTGAGCAATGGCCGACATTTCTTTGGCGTCGATCATACCTTGTTCCGCTGTTGCGGCATTGGCGTTGCCACTATTGACGACGATGCCGGCGACCTTTGCGGAGGGTGAAGTAAGTATCTCTTTGCAAACTAGAACGGGTGCGGCGCAGACATCGTTCAAGGTGAAAACACCGGCGGCATGACACGGTTCTTCAGAGGTAAGGAGTGCAAGGTCGAGCAATTCGAGGTCACCTTTTCCCCGGATGTCACAAGCCACTCCAGAAGTTTTGAAACCAGGACAGTCGGCGATACCGTTTGGGCTTTCGATTAGCTTTACTTGGATGCTCATGGTGAAGACTGAAATTTTAAAATACTGAAATGTTTAGACTAGGCCGGCAGTTTCCTTGAAGCCAAATTTTAGGTTCATGAGTTGTACAGCTTGACCGCTGGCTCCTTTAAGCAGGTTATCGATCGCGGAGGTGATGACAAAATTTTCTGTCCGAGGATCATAGACGGCAGAAATGTCGCACCGATTTGTATTAGTTACGTGCTTGGTATCTGGATATGTCCCACTGGGTAGAATAGTGATGAAGGACTTTTCTGCATATGCTTTTGCCCATGTAGAGTAGAGGCTCTCCAGGGAAGCCTTGGATTTGGCCACGATAGTGGTAGAGATGCCCCGCGACATGGGGGCGAGGTGTGGATTAAATTGTACGACGCAGTCGGCGAAAGCGGCTTTTTCGAGCTGCTCTTCGATCTCGGAGAGGTGCCTGTGCTTGGGCATGCCGTAAGCTTTCATACTTTCGTTTTGTTCGCAGTAGATGAAATCTTCCGCGACCTTCCTGCCCGCGCCGCTGACGCCACTGTAGCTATTGATGACGATACCTTTGCTGTCAATGAGTCCGGCTTTGAGGAGTGGGACGAGCGGAATTTGCACACTCGTCGGATAGCAACCTGGACAAGCGATGAGTGAGGCGGTCTTCCATTTGTCGTCAGCTAGTTCGGGAATGACGTAAGGTGCCGCCTCGAGTAGGTGTGGCGCGGGATGGGGCTGGCCGTAATAATCTTCGTAGACCCGAGTCGAGCTGAGCCGGAAGTCGGCGCTTAAGTCGATGACAGTCTTGCCAGCTTTAAAGAGAGGATCGGCAAACTCAGAAGCCACACCATGGGGAAGAGCAAGGAAGAAGATATCGATTTCGGGATTGGCTGCTAGCTTTTCGGGATCAGACGCCGTGAATGTAAGCTCACCAACGAGGTGTTGGAGCGCAGGCATCTGGTCGGCTACGAGCTTGCCGGCCAGTGACCGGGAGGTGACTGCGGTGAGCGTGACATCTGGGTGCCGCGAAAGAAGCCGGACGAGTTCTTCGCCGGAGTAACCAGAGGCGCCTATGATTCCTGCTTTCATGGATTTAATTGCTGATGATTGATTTCCTTAAACTTACTCTTAATCGATTTGGACATTAGGATTGGGCCTTGGGATTAAGAGTAGGAAAAAGAGTAATAAGAGTGAAAATAGGGTAATGCTTAGTCTTGGGAAACAAAAAACCCTCCAAGCCACGCAATCGCGGCTCTGGAGGGTTGCAAAATATGCGACCGTTGCCGCCGCTGGCGGTTTATCGTTTCGAGAATTGGAAGCGCTTTCGAGCACCTGCGAGACCTGGTTTTTGACGCTCACGAGAGCGAGGATCACGCTTCATATGACCGTCTTGCTTGAGCGGCACGCGGAGATCTGCGTTGAGCTTTTCAAGTGCACGGGCGATGCCGAGGCGAACTGCGCCTGCTTGACCGTTGAGGCCTCCACCTTGTGCTTTGATTGTGATGTCGACTTGGTCGGCCATCTCCACGGTCTTCAAAGGCGAGAGCGCTGCGTTAGCAAACTCTTCGGTTTTGAAGTAGGCGCGTGGCTCAGAGCCGTTGACGACTATTTTACCAGTGCCACGTGTGAGGCGGACGCGAGCAGTGGCTGTCTTCCGACGGCCGACGGTTACAAATGTTTCTTCGCTCATTATATAAAAAGTATCTTAGGTTTAACCAGCGCTCAGACGAGTGGTTTGGGTTGCTGAGCTTCGTAAGGATGCTCGGCACCTGAGTGGATTTTAAGTTTTTTAATCATGGCGCGCCCAAGCTTGTTGCGTGGAAGCATTCCCTTGACTGCGTGCTCGATTATGAATTCAGGTTTCTTGGCGCGCATTTTTTCCATGCTGACGTGGCTTTCGCCGCCCATCCAGCCTGAATAGAACATGTAGCTCTTATCACTGTTCTTCTTACCGGAGACCTTGATCTTCTCGGCGTTGACGACCACGACGAAATCGCCCGTATCGGCATGCGGCGTGTAGGTCGGTTTGTGGCGACCGCGAAGCACGTTGGCAATTTTTACGGATACGCGACCAAGTGTTTCATTGGCAGCGTCGACAATGTACCAGTTTTTGGTATGGTCGGATTTAGTGGCTAAAGTCGTTTTCATGATTTTGGAAAAGCGGTGAACAGTAGAATTGGGCACTCCCCTGTCAATGGGAATTTTGGCGAAAATCCTAGTAATCCTGCTTTTTTATTGCAAAGGTGCACGAGGACGTCATCTTGCGCTGTTTTTCCAATTACAACACTACCAGAGGAATATCACTTTGAGAGACGACTATTTAAAAGAAGCCCAGAAGAAAATCACAGATCCAATGATCTTGATCAACGTGATATCGCGCCGCGCCAAACAATTGAAGAGTGGCTACAAGCCCCTTATCGAATCTTTGGAGCGCCTGTCTGCTGAAGATATGGCTCTGCGTGAGGTCATGGAAGGTAAAATTACTTACCAGTTGGCTGAGGTTGACGACGAGGCTTAGCCTCCTTAAACTTAAAGCGTACCCTCTGCGTTCCCCAAATAGAGGGAATGAACCATCGTGTGCGCAAAAAAAAAGTCGACGGATCGTCAACGCGAGATCCGCAACAGTAAAGCCCACCACAATTATTTTGTGGGCGACTGTTTTGAGGCTGGTATCGTGCTTCAAGGGACTGAAGTCAAAGCAATCCGTGCGGGCGATGCCCAGATTAGCGAGGCGTTCTGCCGTGTAGAGAAGGGTCAAGTATGGATCTATAATTCTCACATTGGTGAGTATAAATTCGGCAACATTCAAAACCATCCACCTCGCCGCAAGCGTAAATTACTACTCCATCGCCGTGAAATTCATAAATTCATCGGAGCGATGGAAGCGGGAGGTAAATCGCTCATCCCCCTACGTATTTACCTAAAGCATGGCCTAATCAAAATAGAGATAGCGCTTTGCACGGGCAAAAAGTTACACGATAAACGCGAAACTTTAAAAAAGAAAATTACGATGCGCGAAGCTGAGCGCGATATGCGCGATCACCGCTAATCCTCGCTTAGCGATAGAGGGGTGAGAGCTGAAGTTGAGTTGTGAAAATACTGACTCGGTTACTCTTACTTTAAAACTGTGCGAGAACGCCTAAGCGATCTCAAGTACTACCTTTCACAAGTTGACCTCATAGATTTTTGCACTTCATTTAACATCAGTGAATGACCCGACTAGAGATTTCAACGAAGTGATCCGCACGATCCGTAAGGACGATCCGCGTTACGCACGTGGTGCTTATTACTTCCTGCGTCAAGCGCTCGATTTTAGTCTGAAAGAGCTCCATAAAAGCGGCGATCTCGACAAGTCGAATCATCTGACTGGACAACAGTTACTGGATGGCATTCGCCTCTACGCGATCGATCAATACGGCCCAATGGCGCGACCTGTCTTGGCGCATTGGGGTATCCGCGAGTGTCGTGACTTCGGTAACATTGTCTTCAATCTAGTGGAGTGTAAGGTGCTTGGTAAAACCGACCAAGACAGCGTCGAAGATTTTTCGGGTGGTTACAAATTTAACGTCGCTTTCGACAAACCCTTTCGCCCTGAACGCATTATACCGACAATTAAGAAGCCGCGGATGGGTTGATGTTCAATCTGGCAGGTGTGTTTGCCTAAAATAGAATATTTGAATGCAACACGATTAAGTCGCAAGACGCGGGCACGTGGATCCTCAGAACCTTAGTCGCGCGTATATACCCAAATGTCAGATTTATCACTTACTAAGTTGTAGTAGACACCGACGTTCTCAGCTAAAACTAAAGATGGAAATTGGTGATATCCCTGTTCTTACTCTGCTCTTTTATGGATATAAGCCCAAGTCAGTCCTCAGCCGCCGAATCTAGCGATATAATCGAGCGTCTCTTTTGTGCTCCCGTGGAGCGGCATACGTTGCCAAATGGGCTTACCCTTGTGCATCGCTCAGACTTCTCTAGCGAGGTCGTCTCCGTCCAGATATGGGTCAAGACGGGCAGCATCCACGAAGACGCACTCGTCGGCTCCGGGTTATCGCACTATTTGGAGCACATGCTATTTAAGGGTACCTCGCGCCGCGATGGTAAATCGATCAGCCGCGAAGTTCACGCGATGGGTGGTTCGATTAACGCCTATACGACTTTCGACCGAACTGTCTATTACATTGACGCGCCTTCGACTGCTTTCAGTCAAATCCTCGATGTGCTCTCGGACATCGTCATGCATTCGACCTTGCCCGAGGAAGAGGTCGAGCGCGAGCGAGCCGTCATTTTAAGAGAGATCGACATGGGCTTAGATGATCCTGATCGCCAGCTTAGCCAAGCGCTCTTTCGAACGGCCTATCAGCGTCACCCTTATCGCGAGCCAGTGATTGGTCATCGTGCGCTTTACGAAAAAGTGACTACCGATGAGTTACGCGCCTATTACCATGCCCGATATGTCCCAAATAATATGGTTGTGACTGTGGTTGGCGCAATCGATCCCGAAGACTGTCTCGCTCAAGTAGATCAATGCTTTGGCGCGATTCCCCGCGGTCGCCTCGCCCCTGTTCAGATCGAGGAAGAGCCCGTTCAACTGGCCACCCGCCGCGAAGAAATCGTGGGCGAATTTAATATCTTTCGCGGAGGCCTCGGTTTTAAGGTGCCTCATTTGAGCCATCCTGATTCGCCTCGCCTAGATGCGCTTGCGCACGCCCTCGGCGGTGGTGAAAGTTCTTTGCTCTGGGAGCGACTACGCAATCAGCAGAATCTCGTGAACTATATCGATTGCCGGAACTGGAATCCCGGAAGCAACGGCCTCTTTTGGATCTCCTACCTTTGCGACTCGGCGAAGAGCCACGATGTGGAAAAAGCCATCCTTGATCTGCTCGCCGAGGTTGTGGGCAATGGTCTGCCAGAATCGGTCGTGGAAAAAGCGCTACGCCAAGCGCTCAGTTCTGAGATCAATGGGCGTAAGACTATGAGCGGACAAGCCTCCCGCCTCGGCCTGGGCGAAGTCGTCATTGGCGATATTAACTATGGACGCCGCTATTTGAAAGGTCTACAGGCCGTCTGCCCTGCTGATGTCCAGGACACTGCGTCTAGGCCACTGGCACCTAGCTAGAGAAAAACCCAGCTGCTTTTTTTTGGCCCGGTGACACGCCTCACGCCTGCCGAGCACAGCC
>CALBPO010000203.1 GCA_937899295.1 uncultured Opitutia bacterium | reverse complement strand
GGACATCCGGGAGCCGGACCCGTGCTGGCTCCGCACGCAGACGGCCATCGTGTCGCAGGAGCCCATCCTGTTCAGCAGCAGCATCCGCGAAAACCTTTCGGTGCGTGGGATGGGCATCATGGGTAACGAGGCGTCGCAGGCGACGCTCGGGTCGGCGCGCAGCAGCGCGCGCAGGTGGCGCTGCTCATCTCCCTGGCATGACGGCAGCTATGACCTATCTGCCCGTGCTTGGCGTACCTGTGCAATCCAAGGCACTCAGTGGCCAAGACTCGCTCCTCTCCATTGTGCAAATGCCTGCGGGCATACCCGTAATGACACTAGCGATCGGCGTGGCTGGTGCTAAAAATGCCGCACTTTCCGCAGCTTCCATTCTCTCTTTGGCCGACGACGGTATCCGCGAGCGCCTACAAGCATTTCGTGCTAATCAAACGCAAACTGTCCTTGATACCGAATTACCCGAAGCATGATCACGCCCGGGAGTACTATAGGAATCCTCGGCGGCGGGCAGCTTGGTCGCATGCTTATACTCGCTGGGCGTAATCTCGGCTATCGATTTCACGTATTTGAACCCAAGGGATCTTGTCCAGCTGGTATGGTCGCTGACTTGGAAATCAATGCCGCTTACTCCGACAAGACTGCGCTGCGCAAGTTTGCTGAAGGCGTCGACGTGATTACGCTTGAGTTTGAAAACATTCCCACCGAGGTGATCGACATGCTCAGCACCATCAAACCCGTGCTCCCAGGTAGCCGCGCACTCTTTATCTGCCAGCATCGCCAGCGCGAAAAGGATTTTCTTAGAGAAAGCGGACTTCCCTGCGCGCCATTTGAATATGCGGACTCCGCTGAGAGTTTGAAAAACGTAGTCGAGGCCATCGGCTTCCCCTGCGTGATCAAGACCGCTGCCTTCGGTTACGATGGTAAAGGACAGATCAAGCTGAACGTGCCTGAAGAGGCTGCCGACTGCGACTACCTCTGGAACTTTCTGGAGAATCCACAGCGGGTAGTCGTCGAAAAATGGATCCACCACATTGGTGAATTCTCCGTGATCTGCGCGCGCAAGGTAGACGGCACAAAGATCACTTTCCCGATGGCAGAAAATATCCACATCCATCACATTCTTCACGCCTCTATCATACCTGCCAGAATCACCGAAGCCACGCAGACGACAGGTGCTCAACTGGCTTGCGAGATAGCGGACCTGCTCGATGTGACTGGTCTAATCGCGGTCGAGCTCTTCCTCGAGGAGGACGGTAGTCTGATCATCAACGAGATGGCGCCACGTCCGCATAATTCTGGACACTACTCGATGGACGGCTGCATCACGAGCCAATTCGAGCAGCAGATCCGCGCAGTAGCTAATTTGCCCTTCGGCTCGACCGAACTAGTCAAACCGTCTGTCATGATCAACTTACTCGGCGATATTTGGGCCAAGGCCGATGATGGCGACCCCGACTGGGCTAGCCTCCTCGCCGATCCAAATGTAAAACTACACCTCTACGACAAAGGTGAAGCCCGCCCTGGCCGTAAGATGGGGCACTTCACCGTCCTTGGCGATGAGATCGAAACCACGCTGGAAGCAGCGGAAGCACATTTTGACGCTTTGCTTGGTGTGTAGGAGCGCGACTTCATTTGAATGCCCTTCGGCTGCAAGCCTCCGATTCCAATTTGACTCATTCAAAATGGGGGACGAGCAAGCTCGAACAGGACCTAAAAAATGATTCGACGTTCAAAGTTCGGCGTTCAAAGTTCAGACCCATCCGATGAACATTCAACCCACCAGATCCGAATTTGATGCGCTGACTACTCAGGGTAACGCCATACCTATTTATCTGGACCTTACGGCCGACTGCGAGACGCCTCTCGGCGCTTACTCCAAGATTCGGCACGAAGCGCCCTCTTTTCTCTTCGAATCCATTGTCGGCGGCGAGCGCATCAGCCGCTTTTCCTTCCTCGGCTCGAATCCGCGCAAAGTTTATCGCGTATTTGAGAGCGAAACCACAATCACGCAAAAAGGTGGTGCGACCAAGACCGTCCCTACGCCAGCCGATCCGCTCAAACTGATCGAATCGGAGATGGCCAGCTATCAACCTGTTGAAATGCCGGACATGCCCCACTTCTCAGGAGGAGCAGTTGGATTCGTCGGGCACGAGTTTATTCACACTATCGAGCCGACGGTGGCGAAACCCTCGGAAAATCCCTTAGAAGTCCCTATTCTTTACTATATGATCACCGATTCGGTGCTCATATTTGACCATGTGCGCCAGATTCTACGCATCTGCGTCCACGCCCATACGAGTGATGACACAAAAAGCGATTCGCGCAGTGCTTATGATCAAGCAGTCGCCGAAATCGAGCGCATTTACAGTCTACTAGAGCGCCAACGCCCCCTCAGCCAGCGCCCCATCGGCCAGCTTAAAGAGATCTCCATTCCAAGGGGTAATTTTACCCAAGAACGCTTTGAAGTCGCAGTGGATAAAGTTAAAGACTACGTGCGCTCAGGAGATGTCATACAAGCCGTTCTTTCACAAAGGTTTGTAAAAGATTTTAAGCCTTCCCCTGTAGATCTTTATCGCGCCCTACGCACGGTGAATCCTTCTCCCTACATGTTCCTGATGGAAGATCCCGATTTTGCTGTCGTCGGAGCCTCACCCGAAGTACATGTTCGCCTCACGGGCGACAAAGTCGAAATCCGCCCCATCGCCGGTACACGGCATCGAGGTAAAACCGAAGCCGAAGATCTTGATCTGGAGCAAGATTTGCTCGCCGACGAGAAAGAGAAGGCCGAACACCTCATGCTCGTCGACCTCGCGCGCAACGATATCGGCCGAGTATGTCAATATGGCACAGTCGAGGTGTTCGACTACATGACGATTGAACGTTATTCACATGTTATGCACATCGTCTCCCAGGTCGTAGGAACAATCCGCCCCGACAAAAATGCTTACGATCTGCTGCGAGCCACTTTTCCCGCGGGCACCCTCAGCGGCGCGCCGAAAGTCCGCGCTCTCCAAATTATTTCCGAGCTCGAGCAAAGCCAACGTGGCGTCTACGGCGGTGCAATCGGCTATTTCAGCTACCTCGGGAATCACGACTCCGCTATCGGTATCCGTACCGCTTTAATTAAAGAGAGCAAAATCTACATTCAGTCAGGAGCAGGCATCGTAGCGGATTCTATCCCCGAGAGCGAGTTCATGGAAACGGTCAACAAAGCTAAAGGTATGCTGAAAGCCGTGGCGTTGGCTGAGGATATGTTTGGGAGTTGAGCCTTAGTCCTCAAAATCAGTAAGCACTTCCGCTTCGAAGTCCGCTACTCTCTAAAAGTCTTATTACTGAAGCTCAATCGACCCCTTACTGCTAGTAGGGTGGTCTTCTCACACCAACGCAATGGTGAGTTTTCACCACTTTTCTCGTAAGTCTAGCACACATGATACGATAGGTAATTGATTCTTTGGAATAATTCTAAAGACCGTAAATATAAAGAGTGAGATGATCGCTAAATGACCTATTACTTATTATGCCACAGAGAGCAGAAGTAGCCCGTAGTCGACGTTCAAAAGCTAAGCGCTTATCCGCTGTGCGCCGGGCACCGACTGACGAGGCGACTGTTGTCACAGATGTACGCGAACTCCCATCGAACGATCGCAATGTGATGCGTACCTACATGCAGGAGATTTCCAAAACTGCACTGTTGACCAGAGAAGAAGAGGTAATTCTCGCAAACCGTATTAAAGCAGGCGACAAATCTGCACGTGATCACATGATATCGGCGAACCTACGACTCGTGGTAAAGATCGCCTACGATTATAATAATTTCGGACTGCCACTCCTCGACTTAATTAGCGAGGGTAACATCGGCCTAATTAAAGCCGTCGAGCGCTTTGATCCCGAAAAGGGTGGTAAGCTAAGCACCTACGCAGCGTGGTGGATCAAGCAGTCGATTAAACGCGCCCTCGCCAATCAGAG
>CALBPO010000202.1 GCA_937899295.1 uncultured Opitutia bacterium | reverse complement strand
CCACCTCGCTCCAGCCGATATTCCCGGCCCAGTCGAGGGCTCAGATCATTGCCCCGGCGTCTTGGAACTGGCTCCGAAAACTTAGTCAGTATAATTGATTTAAAAATTCAACCACCTTTAGTATTGTATGCCGCTCCCACACCTCTGACTAGGCGTAGATTACTTCACCTTGTATCGTAACTAGGCCCCCCTTTCGACCACACAAGTTGATAGAAATTTCCAAGCTCCTAATATTAAATGTTCACCAAAAACGCAGACGAGAGCATTCGCGCCCTTGCCGAGGTCGCGCTGATCGCACAGATTCGTCGCTGGCTAGGTGCCCTCGCGCCCACTAGCCCGCAAGGCATGGGCGATGACTGCGCGGTGGTTGATTGGCCAAAAGGGCTGAAGCAAATTTTGACGACCGATAGCCTGAGCTATGGCCAACATTTTGACGACAGCGTCTCCGCCCACGACGCGGGTGCCAAATTAATCAAGCGCAACCTAAGCGACATCGCCGCAATGGGCGGACGCCCCGGCGAAGCTTTACTCAACCTGCTCTGCGGCGGCGATCTCCAAACCGATTGGTTAGCAGCCTTTTTCGAAGGCATATGCGATGCTTGTCAGGAATACGACCTGCCCATCGTTGGAGGCGACATAAGCACTTTGCCTAATGGGCAGTTTACCGCAGTTCTCAGCCTGACTGGCTATTCGGAAAAGACTCCCTTACTTCGCAAGGGTGCACAAGCAGGCGACGCGCTCTACGTTACTGGCACACTTGGCGGCAGCCTTTTAAAAAAGCACTACAACTTTAAGCCAAGGTTAACCGAAGGCCAATGGCTAGCCCAGTCGATGGCATGCAGCGCACTGATGGACATCACCGACGGTCTCGCCAAAGACCTAAATGAACTCATCCCTGACGGATGTGCAGCCTACCTCGAACTGGGTAAAATCCCCCTCTCGGATGCAGCCCATCAGTGTGCCAACACGAGCGGACAATCTGCGATGGAGCACGCCTTTTGTGACGGAGAAGACTATGAGTTACTCCTCGCTGTAAAAAATGACACCAAACTAGAGATTTTTGAAAGGCAGTGGCGGCAGAAATTTCCAAGCACTCCACTCAGTCAGATTGGACAAATAAGAAAGAGTAAAAGCAAAGCCCCCTACATAGACTCCCAAAGCAACGAAGCCTTGCCATGGATCAAAGGTTTTGAGCATTTGATCGGCCCATGAGTGAGCTAGAAAAAAAATTAATAGCTGGCATCTGTTCGAGAAGCGCCGTCGAGACCGAGGTACTCGCAGCTAAAATAGGAGCAATTTTGCCCGTCGACACCGTGCTCGCATTGCACGGCGACCTGGGCGCAGGTAAGACCACCTTTGTTCGAGGTCTCGCCCGCGCGTGGGGTATTCAAGAAGCCGTCACGAGTCCGACCTTCAACCTCTACGCGATCTACAAGGGCAACCGTCAACTCATCCACCTAGACGCCTACCGTCTAGGCTCAAGTGCTGATCTTGACGCCCTCATGATCGAAGACTTTTTGCAGCCCCCTTGGTGCTTCGCAGTAGAGTGGCCTGAGCATATACTAGAGGCGCTCCCTGAAGATGCTTGGCATTTTTATTTATCGATTAACGAAGATCAGAGCCACCAAATCAGATTAATGCCCGCCTGATTGAACACGCTTCTTCAATGTCTTCCCCGCTTGATTAAAAATAGGCTTGGCCGCCTTGAGTGAATACTCATGCCCAAAGCATTGGGCCTTAAGCCCGGTGGGGCCTTTAGACTTCTTGCCTTTGGCGTGAACTTGCTTAACCGAGCCAAAAACATAGTAAAAACCCTCGACAGCTGCAGAGACAGAAAGCTTAATCTGCATTAATTATCCGCTAAAGAAGACGCGCACTAATGTAGACTGTTTATATTATATCAGCTAATTAGTGACTAACAGAGGACCCCGCTCATGAAATATTCTAGACAATTCAATACCGCGCACCGCAAGGGTGGTTTTAGCTTACTCGAGATCCTGATTGCCATCGCTTTGGTGGCCCTACTTGCAAGTGTCGCACTCAATCAACTCACAGGCATTTTTGGCGAAAATCAAGAAGAAGCCGCTCGACTTTTTGTGACCAGTAATTCCGAACTGGCGTTAACCCGATATCGCTTGGATGTAGGCAATTTCCCCACGACTGAACAAGGCTTAGACGCACTTTTGAAAGCACCTGCCAGCAAAGAAAATCGCTGGAGAGGACCTTATATCAAAGAATCACCGATTGATCCCTGGGGAAATCCTTATCAGTACCGCTTTCCAGGTAGTCGTAATATTAGTGGCAACCGAAGTTTTGATATCTGGTCACTCGGCTTGGATGGTGTAGAGAGCGGGGATGATATTGGAAACTGGACCAGCCAGTAGGCCTCGCTCGCAAGCGGGTTTCACCCTGCTTGAGATTATTATTGTTTTTGCTCTAATCACTCTAGCATCTGGCGTGATCATCACAAATTTTACGACTTTCCTGAATTTTGATGAGCAAATTAATCCAGAAGACTCCTTGCGTACGGCGATTCGTTCCGCCCGTTTTCAGGCCGCAAGTGAGCGGCGTGTCACAAGCTTAAGCTTTGATGGCGAAGCCGGAACCCTGGTCGTCGACGGCGGGGAGAGTTTCCAATTAAACTCAAACTTTGGCAAAGAGGGGCGCGGTGAAATACGTTTCTACCTGCTGCCGCCCGCCGAAGGCATGGATCGTTTTCCAGATGCCGAAAGCAGTCGACTAGAAGCAAAAAAGCTCAGCTTTGCGCCCGACCGTAGTTCGAGCCCTTTTGCAGTAGAAATCGATACGGGTAAAGGCAGACCAAAGCGATTCATCTTCGACCCATTTTCTAGCCTAGTCAGGAGTGGAGAATGAGAACTGTTAAAGCTCAATACTCGAACCGTAGGCGCGTCACTGCCTTTACTCTCGTTGAGGTTCTCATCGCAGTCGCGATCTTTGGGATGGCGGCGTCTGTCCTTATGTCAGCTTTTGTCAACGCACTGCTATCGAGGGAAAGTGCAGCCAAATACGACCTACTCAATGCCGACATCCGTGCAGTGCGCATGCAACTATTACTAGAACCCAAGCTAGAAGATGCTGAAGACGGTAATGAATATGAAACTGTCCACAGCGGTGAAGCCTCATGGGAAGCTCAAGTCGAACCGACGGATGTGGTCGACCTCTTTCAAGTGGGACTTAGCATCCGCTTCAGTGAACCGCCTGAAGGTCTAGTCGCTGACTACTCAGAAACACTCTACTTATTGCGCCCCACTTGGTCGGAAAGCGACGAGCGCTCTGAGCTACTGCAAGATAAACGTGAAGCACTCGAAGACACCCGGAGGGATTTTAATTTCTGATGATAACTTTGCGTAATCATTTCAAAAAAGTTCCTCCCCTGTCTGGGAGGGGTGACCCGCTTGCTCGATCGGTACTAGGCTATGGCAGTAATCAAAATTCCCCTTCCAACACTCGCGGCGTCGCTGCATTCACCCTACTCGAAGTCATCCTCGCCGTTGCGATTGCGGGTGCGCTGCTTGCGGGAGCCGCTACCTTAATGGTCTCGGTAACGAATGCCTGGCTCGAACGACAAGACCGGCACTTCTTCGAAGATCATGTCGACGGCGTCACCGAGTTCCTCCAAGCCAGCTTCTCCATGGCCGGCACCGAGATCGCCCTCGGCGATGAAGACGAGAGTGGTGAATCGACCTCGAATAAAACGGAAAACGAAATCGAAACGGATGGCTCTGAAGTGACCGTAGACATCTCTGAAAATAATAATTCCAATGGCGGTAATTCAATGGACGGCGATACCACAGAGTCCACAACTGGCAGCGGTCTTGTCCGCGTTTCCGAAGACCCTATCGATTGGTCACAACCACCCGGTTTTGCCGACTACCAAGACCCACTTCTCCACTTTAGGCTTAATGACACTCCGCCACTGCTTGTACAAACAGAAAATGCTCCC
>CALBPO010000201.1 GCA_937899295.1 uncultured Opitutia bacterium | reverse complement strand
GTAAGACTGCCAATTTTGCCATGCAAAAAGTGCCATGAAAATGGGTAACAGGATTGTACCGAGATAGAGGTATCCAGCGATACCGATAATGACTGCAACGATGGAACTGATCAAATGGACGTTGTGCTGTTTCTTAGGACCTAGAATCGCGGCCATCATTTGCCCACCATCCATCGGATAGACCGGTAGACAATTTAGGATCGACCATGCGATACTGACCCAAATTAAATCTCTGAGGAAGGGAAGAAAAAGAGAACCTTCCGGTATCGAAATACTGGGAGCAAGGACAATGAGTAGCACACCGAATACGAACTGCAGTGCAGGACCCGCCGCGGTCACAACAAATGATTGTTTGCGATCCAGCTTACCTGCAGGGAAGGAGGCATAACCACCGAAGGCTTGCAGGGTGATCGCTGCAGGTAGGCCATATTTCCGAATGGTGAGCGCGTGCCCGAGTTCATGTATCATGATTGATAGAAAACCCGCAAAGACAAAGACAAGCACTAGCAAAATATCAGTTGAATTGGCAGCATGGAGGCCACCTCCGATAAAGGCCATCGTGATCCAGAACCATGGCTCCACCCGAACGGGAATGCCTAAAATAGAAAATTGTATCATGGAGACTATTCGTAAGTGCGGCGGCCTTCAAGCGCGCTGCGCAGTGTGACCGAGTCCGCGTAGGTCACGCCGCCACCGCTGGGTAGGCCGAAGCCAATACGAGAGACTTTAATCGGCCGATCCTCGACCAGCTCTTCTTGAATGAAATGACAAGTTGCCTGCCCTTCGATATCGTTGGAGAGAGCGAGGACTAACTCAGTGACTTCGCCCGTTTGGATACGGGCTTGAAGGCTTCTTAAATTTAGCTTATCAGGGTCAACTCCATGAATTGGAGAAAGTTTGCCGTGCAGCACGTGGTAGCGAGCTTTCCAAGCACTAGAGCGCTCAATCGCGATCAAATCGGGAACATGCTCGACCACACAGATCGTACTGGCGTCGCGGTTACCGTCTTCGCAAATAGCGCAAATTTCACTCTCGGCCATGTTACCACAAATTTGGCAGCGGCAGACAGACTCGCGCGCGAGCTTCATCGCATCTAATAACTCGGGCATCGTGTCGGGTTTTTCCACTAACAAATGCATGGCTACTCGTTCAGCGGAGCGATAGCCCAAACTCGGTAGGCGTTTAAGTTGCTGGAGTAGGGAATCGTAGGCAGGTGTCATTTCCAGAGATCAAGAGGCAATGGACAGAGGCCAGAAAAGAGAAGACAGATAAGGCAAGCGATGACAAAGGGCCTACATTAATCCAGGGAAGCCACCCATCCCGCCAGTCACGGAACCCATTGCTTCTTCGCTGGTTTCCTTGGCCTTGGCTGCAGCTTCTTGGATGGCTGATAGGAGCGTCTCTTCTATGAAGTCGGCGTCTTCTTTTAAAAATTCGGGATCGATCTTGAAGCCTTGAAACTCGCCTTGCCCGTTGATCTTAACGTTGATGGCGCCACCTCCGCTAGAAACCTCCAAAATAGTTCCGGAGAGCTCGGTCTGCACCGCCTCCATCTGTCTTTGCATTTTTTGTGCTTGTTTGAGTAATTTACCGACGCCTGCCATAGTCTAGTCTTCCTGATTTATTAGCTTGTTGAATTTGTGAGTTTTGCAGTGTCCAGAAACTAAGCGCATTGAGTCAAGCCGATTGCAATTTATACCGCTTGATCAGGCACGCTCACATCGAGTCGAAAGCGCACGTGGCTATCCTGACCTCCCAAAACTAGAGTGTTCGCACCGCGAATCAGCTTTACCCGCGTTTCTAGGCTTTTCCCACCAATTGAGATGCCGTTTACAATTGTGCCGAGTTGACTGGTCTTATCTTCGATGAAGACACCATCGCCACTGGTATCCATTATACAATGTTTACGCGACACTCGAAAGGGCGAGCTATCCGCGACAAGAAGTTGGTTTTGGACCATCGGCTCTGCAGCTGCGAGCTGAGCTCGACGGCCGAAATGGAAGGGATAGAATCTAATAAGTCGCTTTTTAAGTGCGGTTTGCTGATGCATTTCTTCTGAATCCGGCTCTATTTGAACTAGGACCGAAGTCCTCCTTGAGCCAAATATATCTTGATGGCGATGCTTAACAGCAGGCTGAAGTTCATTTAGCTTATTCAAAGCAATTAGCAGGCGATCGTTCGTCACTCTCAGCCGGTCGAAGATCATAGTCAAATAAGGTACTAGCTGCTCACCCCCTTCATCCAGAATTTGTTGAAAATCTTGGCGCTCGATAACTTCGATTGTAGTGGGCTCTAAGGCCCGTGCCGACGCAGACCGAGGACGACTCTCAATCATCGCCATTTCTCCGAATGTTTCGCCTGCCCCTAATCTCGCGAGTACAAGTTTTTGCCCACTTCTTTGTATCGAGATCTCAACGGAGCCCTCGATTACACGGTAAGCTTCTTCACCATGGTCGCCTTCTGCGAATATCAGCTTAAACGCCTGGAATTTATCCGTCTTCATGCCGATATGAAATAGGGCAAATTACGCTGGATACACTCAGTCATGACCTCTCGCACCCGAGTTGCCTTTAAATCTTGTCCTGCGGATACTACACGAGTCAAAACGCCGCGCTCGGTAAAAATACCACAAGTAGAACGACCTATTTTAACGACGAAGGAAACTATGCTCTGCCGGTTCATCTCAGAAACTGCTTGTTCAATGGAGGTCTCTCCGGTCACATAGAAGATCGTAGCACTTTTTTCACTTAGGAGCCTAGAAACAGATACTTTATTTAGGGGCATGCTATTAAAATGTTTAATGACACAAGTCTGGCAACACCTCTTTGCTCTTTGACAGGCCAACTGTAATGTAAA
>CALBPO010000200.1 GCA_937899295.1 uncultured Opitutia bacterium | reverse complement strand
GGCACGCCAAAGAGCAAGACCAAGATATCCATAAAGCCGCCAACAAAACGAACCGGCCCACCACAAGAAATCTGGCTAGAGAGCAAAGCGAAACTAGCCGCAACGACAAACTTGAAGTCGAGCACCCCTACAAAGTAAAGACTTTCGAATACCTCTACGCGCCTGCCGCCTTATCTGCCGACGGAGTAATCGAGCGCATGGTTGCTCGCGTAAAAAATCCCCACGATACAACTGTAGTCAGCAATGACCTTATGGTCAGAGAGTCCGTACGTGCCAACGGCGCCATCGCCTTACGTCCCGAAGACCTCTTCGAATGGGCTCGGGGATGCGAATCCCGACTAGTTCAAGATAACCGCCGAAGAAATGCCGCGAATGCCAAGGATTTCAAGAACGGGCTGGATTTGTAGCGAGTTAGTTCGAGGCTGGCAGGAGAGTGATGAAAGGATAGAAAGTAGAATCTACAAGAGCAGGGCACAGATAAGTTACGGATATTTCATTGTTTCCATATGGAGTTGATCTGATTCAGCTCGAGGCTGAGCAACTTCACACTCCCTCCTTTTGTAGTAAGGTTCAAACTGTCGTCTTTCGGGTTGAAGGCAACATGATGGCTGAGGGAGAATACGCCCTCTTCGGAGAAGATTTCGATCGATGACCAATCGACGAGCATTCGTATTTTAAGAATCTGGTTCGAGTCGGGTCTTAGCGCGGGGGGATTCTTACTACCAAATTTATTTTTCTGAACACCCTGATACATTAATTTCTGATCAGCGATGTTGTATCGATACTTTATACTGGCGATTTCGAAAACAATTTCTTCTGCCGTAGCACCCTTCAAATCGAAGCTAACGGTCATGTCGAAGGCTTTTGACCGGACTTCTTTGAGGATGTTTTCGTGGTCTAGGTTCTGGTTGGTGGTGCGGACCGTGCTGCCGGTGTAGAGTTTTTTAATGCCGGCGATCGGAGTGCGAGTGACCCGCATTTTACCGTCGCGGCTTACCAATCCAAGTTCGACAGGAAAGGTCGCGTTTCGCTCCCATGGTTTCTCGTCAATTCCACCGTTCCATTCGTCCATCCAGGCTAGTTGGATGTATTTTTTTTCAGGCAGTGTCTGGGGAAAAAATGTCTGACCGGCATAAAAATCCGGACCAACATCCATATACAGGTCCTCTTTGGACTTATTCTCATCGAGAAAATGCGTTCCATCAAAATGCCCCACAAGGTATTTACCGGCGGCATCGTAGAGGACCCACTTCATCTTCTCGGGATCGCCATCAAGTGGGAGTTCGACTAGGTCTGGGCATTCAAAGCCAAAACGAAGGTTGCTCAGCCTTTTCCAAGTGATCAGATCCTTCGACCCGTAAAAAGTTGTCCCTTTTTCATATATGGCTAAGACCCATTTTTTTGTTGCTTCATGCCAAATGACACAGGGGTCCCTTGGGGTGTCGCCAGTAGTGGGATGGGCGACGGGGTTTTTTTCGTAATTATGCCAGGTCTGCCCGTGGTCGTTGCTCCAGGCAATACACGTTCCCACTTTTGTGCCCGTATAAAATGTAATGAGGGTGGGCTTCGGTGAACCTGTAATTTTTGCGGCAACCTGTCCGCTGACCACGATCCCACTTCCCGAATAAATCTGATCTCCTGAAACATTTTGTTTTGCGCCAGCTTCGCGTGCATGGCTGCTCCTTCCAATGAGGGCAAGTCCATGATCGTTCCAGTGGAGGAGGTCTGTGCTGCTGGTATAGCCTCCGTCCCTTTTGTTTGTTCCCCACTGGTAGGTCATGTGGTAGATGCCGTCGACATACCAGAGGGCGTTGATATCGTTCATCCACCCATTTCGAGGCGAAAAGTGAAACTGTGGGCGATAGGTTTCCTGGTAGTCGGTGGCTTGGTAGTGTCCGGAAAATGGGGAAGCACTATCGACTTCGGGGGCAACAAATCCCCATCCACTGGGAATCAGAACTGCCCAAATTAGCGGTAAATATAATAGACTCCTCATGGTGAATTTCCTCTATTTATTCAATGGTGAGTATAGGCAAGCGCCTAACCAGCTAGACCTCGTATTCGAGCAGTGGTTCGGGGTCGATTACCTTCGTGTTGGGGAGACGCTCCTTGAATTGAGTCTGAAACCAATCGCGTGCGCCTTGATCACCGTGGGTTAGTATGATGGCGCGGGCTTCGGTTTGTTCGGCATATTCGAGTAGTTCGTTGCGGTCGGCATGACCGCTGAGGTCGAACTGATCGATGCTGGCACGGATTGGTGCGTTGTAGTCGAGCGCATCGAAAAAGAAGGTCGTTTCTTTGTCGTGAGATTCTAGGAGCTGTCCTCCTGGCGTGTCGGGGTCGCAGTAGCCGACGAAGCAGAGGCCATTGTTTGAATGGGGAAGGAGCGAGGCAGCAATCTTGTAGGAGGGTGTGTGCTCAACCATCATACCACTACTCACGAGGTAAATGCCCTTGCGAGGGAGATCGCGTCCCGGGCGCATATTGAGGTCGACGGAGCGGACATCCATCTTTTCCAGCATTCTAATATCGAAATCGATTAAGTTGGTTTGCTTGCGAATTTTATCGAAGTGCTCGCAGACCGCCATGCCGAGTCCAGCGGCGTGGATGGCTGACTTTGGTAAGCGGCCATCGTTGCGTGCTTCGTAAATTATTTTAAAGAGCTCCTGCATGCGTCCAAGCGCAAATACAGGTATTAAGCAGCTGCCGCCGCGCTCCAGGATCGCAGCAATTTGTTCGATTAGTTTATCGACTTCGGAGGCACGGGTCTTGCCCGGCTCGCGACCTTTGGCGCCACGGGTCGTTTCGAGGATGAGGGTGTCCAATGGACCCGATGGCAGTTGAGCGCCGGGGAGGGTGCGTTGAGCGTCGAAGAGGATGTCGCCAGAGAAGACGATGCGTCGATGCTTGTAGATGAATTCGACGGCAGCGGCGCCCGCTACGTGTCCTGCGGGGTGGAGGATTACTTCGATCTGTTCTTTCCCCTTAGTATAGATTTCACTGCGCCCAAAACGCTGAATGTTTAACTGCTTACTAAATTGAACGACATCGCGGTGGAGAAAGAGTGGATACTCGGAGATGCCATGCTCCTCTCGCTGACGCTTCATTACGTTGATCGAGTTGCGCAGCATGCGTGGCGCAAGGGTGACATTGGGCGCGGTGGTGATGACGGGCGTCTTCGGGTATTGCGCCGTCACGATGGGCATGGAACCGAGGTGATCGAGGTGGCAGTGCGTCAGAACGATTAGGTCTAGGTCTATCTTCTCAATGGGCTCAAAGTCAGGCAGAGCGTCATAACCAAGTTTCTTCGGATTGAGCCCAGAATCGATCAAGATATTGAAGCTACCGATTTGTACGAACATTGAGTTTGCGCCGATCTCGCCGTGGCGGTTGAGGTCGATTAGCTTCATATTGTATTTGTAAACATGATCTTCATTTCAAATGTTGTGATATGGAATTGTGCGTAGGCTCTGCCTTTTTGTGGACTAGGAAAAGCACTAAATGACACGAAAACATGCTGTTATTAGGTTTAGAGGCTTGTGAATTTTATCAATTGCACACCTTGGGTGCGATTGTCCACAATACCGAAGCTCCGAATGGCAAAACTCAACACAGCGACTCGTATTACTTGGATTGGTTTGTTTCTCAATCTGCTTTTGGGCTGTGTTAAAGTCGCGGGCGGTTGGTCGCTGCAGTCTAAAGCGCTCTTGGCTGACGGGGCGCATAGCTTACTGGATTTATTGACCGATATTGCCGTACTTGTCGGGCTATCTATGGCGAGTAAACCGGAGGATGCAAACCACCTCTATGGCCACCACAAGTTTGCCAGTTTTGCCAAGCTCTTTGTTGGAGGCATGTTGCTGCTCTTCTCGGTCGGCTTGGTCGTGGCTGCTTTGTTTGACTTCCGGTCGGGGCTGAGCGCCCCCAAGGCGGGGGCTGCTGTGGTGCTTTCCTTGATTTCGTTGGTGCTTAAAGAGGGCCTCTTTTGGTGGACGCGCGTGGTGGCGAAACGTTTGAAATCAGATCTATTGATGGCCAATGCCTGGCACCACCGAATGGACAGCCTATCCTCCTTGGGCGTGGCGGTGGCATTGATCGGGGTCTGGCTGGGCGGCAAGAGTTGGGCCTTTCTCGACGATGCAGTCACGCTAATATTGGGCGGCTATTTGATTTTCGAGGCGACTAAGATTTTTTTGCGCGCCTGCTCGGATCTGCTCGATGCCGCGCCTGAGCGAGCGATTATTGAGGATCTTCGTGAACATATATTACCGACTCCTGGAGCGCTTGCCTATCATGATTTTCGCGTGCGTCGGGTAGGGGATCTTTATGAGGTAGATCTACACTTACAGGTCGATCCAGAGATTCCGGTGGAGGCCGGACATGCCATCGCGCGAGCAGTGAAGCGACGGATGTGTGAAAAACATCCTGAGGTTTCCAAAGTACTTGTGCATGTGGAACCAGCTAACAAAGAGCATATTATGAATCGAGGGCTTTCTGGGTCTGGTGATTCTGATCTTAAAATATCCAATCATTGAGAAATATAGCTTGTCTGTTCTAGGCTTACAGAATTGAAACGTAGTTCATGACGACCTCTCCATTAGTCACTTGAAGCGACTGTCTTTTTTCCTCTATGAGCGATTTTTTGAAGCACGAATGCGGTATCGCGATGATCCGCCTTTTGAAGCCTTTATCCTACTTCCAAGAAAAATATGATACGCCATTGTATGGCTTCAATCAGCTGTTTTTGCTGATGGAAAAGCAGCATAACCGCGGGCAAGACGGTGCTGGAATTGGCTGCGTTAAGCTCCGTGTAGCACCAGGTGCACCCTACATGGCGCGCGAGCGCACGATCAAGGGCAACTCGCTTTCGCGTATCTTTAAAGGCCAGCTCAAGGCCTACCAAAAGATGGTTGATAAGGGCATCATTCATCCCGAGTTTCCAGAAACGGTGAAAGATAATTTTCGATTCGGTGGCGAAATTTTGCTTGGGCATCTTCGCTACGGTACCTCGGGCGTTTATTCATCTACCAGCTGTCACCCTTACGTGCGTGAGTCAAATTGGCCTACAAAGAACCTAATGTTGGCGGGTAATTTTAACATTACTAATGAGAAAGATCTGAATAACGACCTAATCAACCGTGGCCAACATCCAATCTTTGGTACGGACACGCAGGCGGTACTTGAAGAGATCGGCTTTCATCTAGATGAGGCTCACGATGCGATCTACCATAAGATGCGCGACCAAAATGTGGAGGGCAAGAGGATACCGAGTATCATTAGCAAAGAATTAGATCCTGTGCGTATCTTGCAAAATGCCGCGGCCAATTGGGATGGTGGCTTTGCCATTGCTGGGCTGATTGGTAATGGGGATACTTTTGTGATGCGTGACCCGCAAGGAATCCGGCCATGCTATTACTTTCAGAACGACGAGGTAATCGCATTCGCTTCCGAGCGCGTCGCACTGATGACGATCTTTGATCAGCCGATAGAAAATGTCTGCGAAGTCGAACCTGGTTCAGCTATGGTTGTGAAGAGCGATGGTAAAATCTACTCTGAACGCTATACCGAATCGAAGCCGATCACGCCCTGTTCCTTCGAGCGTATTTATTTCTCACGCGGTAACGATGCTGAGATCTACGCTGAGCGCAAGGCGCTGGGTGGTGCACTGCTTGAGCAAGTGGTCAAAGCGATTGATAATAATTTCGCCGACAGCGTCTTCAGCTTCGTGCCCAACACAGCAGAAGTTGCTTATTATGGTTTGCTTGATTCCGTGCGACTTCACCGACGCCAAGAAGTACGCGAACGCCTACTCGAAGCCAATGAGGCTGGCACACTGGATAAAGAATTGATCGACGAACTAATCATGGGCAATTGGCCGCGCGGTGAAAAGATTGCTCACAAGGACATCAAATTGCGTACCTTTATCTCGCAAGAAGAAGGACGTGCTAAACTCGTTTCGCACGTCTACGATATCACCTACGGTGTCGTCAAAGAGAAAGACTGCTTAGTCTGTATCGACGATTCTATCGTACGTGGTACTACGCTAAAGGAGTCGATCCTCAAAATCCTAAGCCGCACCAAGCCGCGAAAGATCGTAGTCGCTTCCACTGCGCCGCAGATTCGTTATCCTGATTGCTACGGCATCGATATGTCGGAACTGGGTAAATTCATCGCCTTCAAAGCCACCGTCGAATTAGTCAAGGACGACGGGAATAACGATCTCTTGCAAGACGTTTATCAAGACTGCATTGCTCAGGCTGATCTGCCTGCAAGTGAGATGGAGAATCACGTCAAGCGCCTCTACGACCGCTACACCGACGAGCAGATTTCTGCTAAAATTGCTGAACTCGTTTACCCTAAGAATGTGCATTGGGAGGGCGAACTCGAGATCGTCTTCTTACCCGTCGATAAAATGCGTGCAGCGATTCCTGTGCACAACGGTGATTGGTATTTTACGGGTAACTATCCGACGCCTGGCGGCGTCGCGACAGTGAACAAAGCTTTTATTAATTACTTCGAAAACAAGACCGGACGGGCCTATTGATCATGTTTAGTCCCGCCTTATGGCGGTTGCGTATACTTGCACGAGTGATTTTAGGGCACTTAAGTTATCATTTCTTTACGATCGTCTAAAGGCAAAGTTTTAAACTGTTTACCCGCTAATCGCTGCGACCACGTCGTCAACCGATTCGGCACTCTTGATTTGCTTACGCAAGCGTTCTCTACGACAGTTCTTGGCGATCTCAGCCAGCGTAGCGAGATGGCCTTCGGTATCTCCCTCAGGACTGATAATGAAGAAAATGAAGTCAATCGCTTCATTCTGTCCTGGAATGGTGAGCCCCTCTTTGAGATGCGCTATGAAACAGATACGATAGTCGAGGTTTTCGCAATACAGGTGTGGAATGGCAATACCATGACCAAGGAAGGCAGGGAAGACGCGACCTTGCTCCTCGAGGTCTTCGAGTATCTGTTCTTGGGAGCTCCAAGGAAGGTGTTCGGCAGCAATATTTGCGAGTAGTTTATAGAGGCTTTCGATGTTTTCACATTCGGTATTAATGAAGCCTCCGCTATGGAGCGCACGCAAGAGGAAGCCCTCGGAGCGGCGCAGGCAGATTACCTCGTCTTCCCCCTTCACCATCTCTTTAAGTACAGCGTCGTGCGGTATGGCTTTGAGTTGTTTTCCGCGACGAATGAAGAGGGGATGCCAGTCGCCAGAGGCTAGGCTCTTACCTTCTTCCCATTTTATAGTCTCGAAGCTGCTCTCACCTTGCAGTAGCTCGCCACCAATCACGGCGGGGCGCGATAGGTCGCCGAAGACGCCTTGTCCAGTCAGCTGGTCAGCCTCGGTTGGACTATCGAGTGGTATCCAACCAAATACTTTCTCGTTATCAAGCTCCTTCGCCCAGCGCTGCATGAGGATTTGGTTCAGCTCGACATTATCGGTAAGCGCTAGCACGTAGCCCGCGCCGAAGAGGGCTTGTTCATTTTCATAAAGCTTCTCCGCTTCCATCCCATCGCGGTTTAGTGCGGGTAGGCCTTCCTTTTTTGCGAGTGCGATGTTGCGTGCATTGGTGTCTAACAAGAGAACGTGTTGTTCACCTTTTCGCATCAGCTTGCGCGCCAATTCACGGCCAAAGTGGTGCGCACCGATAACGACCCAGTCGTTCGGCGCGGGACGTTGTAGGCCAAGCACTTTAGCGAACATGCCCGCCGAGAGTCCCTGGATAAGAACGGTCGCGCAGATGACTGAATAGACAAAAGACTCCAGGAGGGCTGGATCGCCGACCTGGTTTTCTTTGGCGCTGAGACTTAAGGCAAAGAGTGATGCCATTGATGCGGCGACTACGCCGCGCGGAGCAACCCAGCTAAGCAGCGCTTTTTGCCTGAGTTTCAAGTCTGTACCGTATGAGGATGCTGCGATGCTCAAGGGTCGGATGATAAGAATAACAGAAAAGAGCACCCAACCGCCGCCCAGTTTGAAGAAATCGATAAACTGCTGCAGCTGTAGTCGAGCGACCAAAAGCAAGAAAAGCATGCCGATGAGCAGATCTACAATCTCAGCTTTAAAGGCTTTAATTTCACGAAGCTGACGTGGTTTTTTGATTCCCACGATTAGACCAGCAATCGTCACGGAGAGCAGACCCGCTTCGGGTTTTATCAACTCGGTCGCACCGAAAATGAGCATCGCACTGGCCAGCGTGAAGGCATTAACGATGTTATCCGGCACCCAGTTCCTCTTCATCACCCAGTAGATCGAGTAACCACCGATCAGGCCGATGGCAGCACCACTCGCTACGCGGATCAAAAAGCTAGGGATGGCCACAGCACCGCCTCCCTCGACCACCCACTCAAAGCAGAGAATCGCAGTGAATACCCCGATAGTGTCGATTAATACACCTTCCCAGTGAAGGATGCTAGCCAACTTTTGCTGCACACGTATACGGCGCAAGAGCGGGACAATTACGGTTGGTCCCGTCACGATAATGAGGCTGCCCATTAGTAGGGAAAAGGCCGGCGAAGTATCAAAAACGATGTAAGCGGTCAGCGCAGAGCCGAGCCAAGTAATGAGCACGCCAATTGTGAGTAAGCGCTTAATCACGGTTGAGGTTTGCTTAAATTCCTTCAGGTCCAGTGTCAGCGCGCCCTCGAACAGAATCAGGCCGACCGCTAGTGAGACAATCATGGGCAGGAAATCGCCCAGCGCATTCGGTTGGAGCACTTGGAGCCACTCGGGGCCCAGTACAAAACCACCGAACAGCAGCAAGACAATCGTCGGCAAATGCAAGCGGCGCGCGAGCACCGTGAGTAGGCATCCAGCACCGACTGCAAAACAGAGCGCCCAAAGGGCACCTTGAGAATTGCCCACGGCGAGGGTTTGAAAGGTGTTCATAACTGACAGTAAACTTGTTATTTCTTATTCTTAATTATTCTCTTAATCCTAATCTCTCTTTCGGAGCAACAGGGGGATTATGAGCTGGATCAAGAGTAGAATCCAGACAGGTGAACTAGTCCAGTTTGTGGCACATCCCGAGCGCAGGCGAGACCTCGCTGGCTTTACCAATGATTTCCGCAGGTACTCCAGCAACACTCGTGTGTGGGGGCACATCTTTGAGTACTACGCTGCCAGCGCCCACTTTGGCACCTTCGCCGATCTCGACATTGCCAAGTATCTTGGCACCCGCACCGAGCAGCACGCCCGAACGCACCTTCGGGTGACGGTCACCACGGTCTTTGCCCGTGCCACCTAAAGTAACTTCATGCAGGATCGACACGTCGCTTTCTACGACGGTTGTCTCGCCTGCGACAAAGCCAGTTGCGTGGTCGAGCAAAATGCCATGTCCGATTTGGGCTGCAGGATGGATGTCGACCGCGAAAGTTTCTGAGATGAGACTTTGAAGATAGAGGGCAAACTCTGTGCGTCCAGCATGCCAAAGGTAGTGCGATACTCGGTAGCAGACTAGCGCCTGTAGGCCTTTGAAGTAGAGGAGTGGCGTGAGTACATCTGGGCAGGCTGGGTCGCGCTCCTTGACCGCGATCATATCGCAAGCAATGTGTTGTAGGATCTTGGGCTGTTGCAGGAAGGCATCTAAGAAAGTCTCTTGGAGCACATCGATCGAGGCCGAGTGGTTGACTAGTTTACGAGTCAAGCGGTAGGTGAGGCACTCGGCAAAGGAGTCACGTTCGAGTACGGTTTCATTTAGTAAAGTCTCCAAAGCAGGCTCACGCTTCACAATTTCTTTCGCGCGGAGACGAATTTCGCTCCAGTGAGCATCTAAGTCGATAGCTATCATAGTATGAAAATTATTAGCTGATTACTGAATAAATGCCAACCAAAAGAACGAAAAGTGGCATCGAGTTCTTTTGCTTAGTAGATTCCGTGCTTTCTGATTGATTCTCTGCCATCCGGGGACAAATAATGGACCTTCACTAAATAATAATTATATTATCATGGCAAAAGGAATACTTTTCTCTGGGCAAGGCGCCCAAACGGTCGGCATGGGACGTTCGCTTTACGAAAATTCAAAGACTGCTAGGGCATTCTACGAAGAGGCCAACGAGGTGCTAGGCTGGGATTTAAAAAGCATCTGCTTCGACGGTCCCGACGAAACTTTGACCGAGACCAAGGTCTGTCAACCCGCACTTTATGTGCAGGGCTACGCGCTCTTTAGTATTTTAAAAGAACGTGGTAAGCTGAATGAACTTAAGGCTGCTTGCGGCCTCAGCCTCGGCGAGCTTACTGCACTTGCCGCAGCAGGCGTCTACGATTTTGCGACTGGTCTGCGCTTAGTGGCGGAGCGTGGTCGCCTCATGCAGTTGGCCTGTGATGCAACTAAGGGGGGCATGGCAGCCGTGATTGGTGGCACGCCCGAAGAGGTACAAACTTTCTGCGATGAGTTCGATATCGAGATCGCTAATTTGAATTGCCCCGGGCAGATCGTTATCTCGGGCGACAATACAAAAGTAATCGAAGCCGTCGACGCCGCCAAGGGTCGTTTCAAGCTCTGCAAGCCGCTCAATGTGGCGGGCGCTTATCATAGTTGCCTCATGAAATCGGCACGCGATGCTTTTGCTGAGTTCATTAAAGACTTCGATTTCAAAGCTCCCGAGATCGTTTGCTATACCAACGTCACGGGTGGTCAGATCAGCGATCCGGAAGCGATTAAGGAGGCGCTTGTCAGCCAAATCGTCTCATCAGTGCGATTCGAGGATAACCTCCGCAACATGGCTGCGGATAACGGTATCAATGAATTTTACGAGTGTGGTCCAGGCAAAGTGCTTGCCGGGGTTGCTAACCGCATTGATCGCTCGCGTGCGGGCTCGCCGTTCGTTTGAGGGTGGCGCAAAGGTGACAAATAGATGAATAAAACCCAATTGCAGGCCTAACTGTGCGCCCGAAGGTTTGCGATGGCGCCCGGGGCTTAGGCCCCTCAAACGCGAGT
>CALBPO010000199.1 GCA_937899295.1 uncultured Opitutia bacterium | reverse complement strand
CAAGAGAAAGAGAGGTAGAGAGAGAGAGAGAGATATAGATAGATAGATAGATATATTGATAGATACATAGTGTCTATGTAAGCTGTCTATGTCTAGGGAATAGAACTAGAACCTCTGATATCTATGGCAGTATAACCCAATACACTAAAGGTGATCATCTCGCTTCTTCACTGAGACAACTCAAGGCTGCTGCGCATCAATCCAGGCGGAATTGTTAACCTCCACTCGAAAGAATTTCTGCTCAGCCCCCATAATATCTTCTTCGGCGTGACTCATGGCTCGACCAGCTCCTCGTAAATTGACCAATCAGTCCAGTTTATGAGATCGCTGCTTTCCATTACAGAGTAGCGGCGCCCTTCTACGGATTGAAAATCGACCCGCAGGTCGTCGTTATTGAGTGGCTCCATTGTTGCTTTAAAACTCGGATGTTCTTTTTGGTAAACGCGAATGTAGTCCACTAAATAGCTAGTTTCATCCGGCAATCCTGAGCTCTCACCGCCTACCCATCCGCCAATGGCTAAATTAAGCCACAGTAATTGTGCGAAGGTCTGAAATGGTGCGATCCCTGGATAGGAAAATGCATCGGAAGAATTTTTAGTGCTAGGATCAAAGCTATTCATCAACTGCCCGTCTAGATAGATGCTTGCAGAATTGGGCTCCCATACTAGCTCCCAAGTATGAAACTGATCCACCCAAGCTGCCGGCAGAGAACTAATACTTAGACTTTGAGCATCCCATTCTGGATTGTACCGACCGCTACCAGCAGTGGCAAAATTTGCCAAGATGTTACCACCAAAATTTTCCATTATATCAATCTCTCCTACCGATGGCCACTCCCCTGTGCCAACGGTCCAAATAGCGGGCCATGTGCCTGTTAAATTTGATACCTTAGCGCGGCACTCGATTTTGCCGTAAAGGAAGTTAAAGGAATCAATGCTCTGGATACTGCCCGAAGTCCAACTCGCGTTTTGCCGGTTTAATCGCCAATTATCTGAGCTTGGATCATAGTTTGGATTAGGAAATTGTTCGCGCTTGGCGGTGAAGACTAAGTGTCCCCCAGTCTGGCTTAAATTTTCCGCACGATAGTATTGTTCCTCGTCATTTCGCTTAAAGCCTACCTCAGGGGTCCACTTAGTAAGATCGATGCCACCCTCAGTATTGAATTCGTCACTGAAGATTAGTTGGTAATCTCCGGTGGCTTGAGGAAGTGGCGAGAAGCCTAAATCGGGTGAGACCAGAGCTAAATCATCCGCGTAGACCAAGCTAGCATTGCCAGGGTTGTTGTAGATAAAACAAGTTGCGGAAGTCGCTTCTGCACCGGTTACGAATTTAACCTCAACAGCCTGATAGCTAGGAGTTTCAAACAATTGGTTAATCTCTGAACCGCCATGGTTTTTAACTCCAATGTAAGCACTACCCCCTTGTGTCTTAACCTGTGCGCTGAAGGTGTAAGCGGTGCTGGG
>CALBPO010000198.1 GCA_937899295.1 uncultured Opitutia bacterium | reverse complement strand
TACGATCTGAGAGGAGAAGGGGGTCGCCCCCGCTCAAGAGAACGTCACGGATTTCCGGGTGTTTGCGGATGTATTCGAGGCCACTTTCAAATTCTGGATGGAAGTTGTAGTCCTGCGCGTTAGAAACTAGACGGCTGCGTGTGCAGTAACGGCAGTAAGCGGCGCAACGATCTGTGACCAGAAAGAGCACGCGGTCTGGGTAGCGATGGACGATACCATCGACGGGTTTGGTGTTTTCTTCACCCACAGGGTCGAGCATTTCCTCGGGAGCGGTCTGCATCTCGCTTGAGCGGGGTATGACTTGTCTACGTACTGGGCAACTGGGATCTTCTCGGTCGATCAGGTTAAAAAAATAGGGAGTAATGGCCATCGCCAGCTTATCCTTGGCAAAAAGGCAGCCTGCGCGTTCTTCCGCAGTTAGTTCCATCTGCTGCTCCAATTGCTCTAACTTGGTAATACGGTTCTTTAGTTGCCACTTCCAACTATTCCAGTCATCCGCGGGCACATTCTCCCAATGGCCTTGGCCTTGGTGCCAGTTTTCGAGTGAGTCGTTTGGATACATCTGTGAGGTGGAAAAGTGAAAGGTGTGAATTTGTGTGGACGCAGGTCCTGTCCGTCACCGGAAATAGCGAGTAGGCAAAGAGTCTGGGAAAAGAGAATCTTCGGTAGTTGACCTGTTGATGTATCTATATACTTAAATATGTCAATGTCATCGATCAATCCAAATGAAGATATCTCAGAGCTTGCCAAGCAGCTCTGGGCGCTGGGTGATCCCGTGCGTTTACAAATATTGCGACTCTTGCCGAATGAACCGGTCTGCCATAAGGCCTGCAATGTTTCAAAAATAGCTGAACAAATTGGCCTCTCTCAGCCAGCCACCTCGCATCATTTACGTATTCTTCGGCAAGCAGGCTTCATCTCAAATCAGAAAAAGTGTCGCGATATGATCTACTGGATCGATCAAGAAGCTGCCAGTGCAGTGAATGCGCAACTGAGGGAAGTGCTGGGTTGATCATTTTGATTTGCATGGCGCGAAATTCTCGTTTGGCTCCTGCGCTAAGATGGCTAAAACGACTCGCACAGGATTAATTGCATTTGAAGACGGGACCGTTTTTCGTGGACGCGCCTTTGGCGCTGTCACGACTAACGTAGGCGAAGCCTGCTTTAACACCAGCATGACTGGTTACCAAGAGATTTTAACGGATCCTTCCTATTTCTCGCAAATTGTGACCATGACGGCCGTGCAAATTGGCAATTACGGCATCTGTCCCGACGACGTGGAGTCGGATGGCCCCAAGGTTAAGGGCTTCATAGTTCGTGAGGTCAGTCCAGTGGCGAGCAACTGGCGTAGCAATATTTCTATCCAAGACTACCTCGAGGAAGCAGATATCCCTGGCATCGAAGGGGTGGATACCCGGGCCATCACCAAGAAGCTCCGCGTTTCTGGGGCACTCAAAGCTTGTATCTCAACCGAGGAGATTACCGATGATGAAGCGATCAAGCGAGCTAAAGAATTTGGCGGTCTCATCGGAGTGGATTTTGTAAAGGAAGTTACAGCGAAGGAGTCCTACCACTGGGATCCTGAAATGAATCAATCGACCCCCTTCACGGTAGTCGGTACAGACCTTAGACTGAATGATGAAAGGGCTGAGAAGCCACGCTTCAAAGTGGCTGCGCTCGATTTCGGCGGAAAGCTGTCCATCTACCGTAAGCTGCAGCATCATGGATTCGACGTGCATGTCTTCCCTGCGAGCACAGCCGCGGCTGAGATTAATGCCTTCAAGCCAGATGCAGTATTTCTCTCCAATGGCCCCGGTGACCCTGGCGCGGTGGATTACGCGCACGCCACGGTAAAAGAATTGATCGAAGATTACCCGACTTTTGGCATTTGCCTTGGGCATCAGATTATCACCCATGCACTGGGCGCGAAGACTTTCAAGCTCAAGTTCGGCCACCGCGGCGGCAATCAGCCTGTCAAAAATTTGGAAACGGGTAAGGTCTCGATTACTGCGCAGAATCACGGCTTCGCTTCGACTCGTGAAGAGCTGGAAAAGGCTGGAGCTATCGTGACTGAGATCAACTTAAACGATCACACGGTTGAAGGCCTCCGCCTCAAAGATAAGCCGGTATTCTCCGTGCAGTATCATCCTGAAGCAGCGCCGGGCCCTAACGATGCAGATGCCCTCTTTGTAGATTTCTACAACATGGTCGCTAAGCACGCAGGGTAGTTATGTATCCTACAAGTCCTTTGCTTCCTTGGGTTTGTCCAGCGCTCGCACCCAGTCGGTCATAATACGGGCACTTTCGCGGAGATAGATGTCGTAGACGGGTTCCTCCTCCTCTTCTTCGCTCGTTTCTTCGATCTCCTCGCTAACCTTATTTGTGCTTATTTCGACGATGGTCGAATCAGCTATTTCTTTGATTGGTGCCGAGAGGATTTCCTTTGAAAGCGCGTCTTGATCTTCGGTTACTTTGAGGAGGAACTCTTCCATTGCGTAGTCGTCCTCGCTCAAAGCTTCGTAAGTGTCGTCGAGTTCATCGATGTAAACTTTCTCGTTAATTTTGCGATGTATGCGATTCTCTAAACTGATCGAGATGGCCTTCTCTTCGTAACGCTTCTTGCGCCATTTGATTTGCTTTTTTAGGAATTGGAATTCTTCGAGCGACTCCTGGCGCGCTTGGCTGGCATCGGCGAGTGCGCCCATGAGCTCTGGGCGCTCTGGGCTATCTACTTTCAGCTTCACCCAATCGTTGATCCAATCGACAGCTTCGACTTCACCCCATGGCAATGCGTGCGGCAGGTCGTCCTCGCCGATGGGAAGGAACTCATTAACTGATGGGAGAGCGATATCAGAAGGCACGCCTTTGACTTGAGTTGAGCTGCCGTCGGGTAGGTAGAATTGTTTGATCGTGATCTTCGAAGCGACGGTGCGGGCTTGCTTTTCTGTATTACCGAAAAAGGAGAAGGGCATGCGATTGTTCATGTGGTAGACTTCTTGCACGGTGCCTTTGCCGTGGGTGGAGCTATTGCCGACAATCAGTGCGCGGGCGTGATCTTTTAGTGCACCAGCGACAATCTCGGAAGCGGATGCACTGAAACGTGAGGTCAGTACGATGAGTGGGCCATCCCAGAGCATACTAGGATCTCGGTCAGATAGGATTTCTTTGCGCCCGGAGCTGTCGCGCACTTGCACGACTGGGCCAATCGGGATGAAGAGACCCGTTAGGCGAACCGCCTCGCTGAGAAGACCACCACCATTCATTCGGAGATCGAGAATAATACCTTCAGCACCGGCAGTGTTTAATTTCCTGATCAATTCGGACACGTCGTCCGTCGTAGTGGTGAGGGTGCTGCCTGCACCGATGTTACCATAAAAGGAGGGTAGCTCAATCACGCCAACGGGCACGGTTTCGTCGTCGCCATCGGGGACGCTGATTAACTTACCCGTAGCTAGATTGGCGGTGAGTTTGACCTCCCCCCGCACGATAGGGACGATCTTGCGAACGGAAGGATCAGCCGCTTCACCAGGGCGGATAAGAAGACGAACGGTCGTGCCTTTCTTTCCCTTAATCTTGCGCACGATGTAGCGCAGTTGCATGTCGACAACGTCATCAAACTCCTCGCCACCTTGAGCGACCCCTAAGATTTGGTCTTCTGCTTTGAGTAGACGCGAGCGCTCGGCGGGGCCACCAGGAAGAATTTCTTTGATCGTACAAATACCATCGTCGTCTTCAAGAAGAGCGCCGATGCCAACGAAAGAGTTTTGCACTGCGGAATTAAAGCTCTCAAGTGTGTCGGAGGAAAGGAAGGTGGAGTGGGGATCGAAGAGTTGTGTCATCGCATTGATGAAAGACTCCTGCACCTCGGGGGCTTCACGGGCGACGGTATGGTTTAAGTTACGCTCGTAGCGACGGCGGATTTTTTCGCGAGCTGCGTCGACTGTTTCAGCGTAGAATGCTTTGTCATCGATCAAGCGGAGTAGCTTCTTAGGGTCGAATACATCTTCGTCCTCGCTTAGATCGGGATCCAGATTGTTGGGATTGCTTGCCGAGAGCGAAGCGCCGCTCTCTTCTTTGTCCTCGGATGCAAGCGAGAGTATTTCGTTGAGCAGCTCATATTTTAAGCGGCGCAGCCAGAGTACTTCAGCCTCTTCGGAAGTCGCCGGCCACTCCGCATCGCGGCGATCTGGGGTGAAGGTTTCATCGACTGTGAAGTCGAAGTCTTGCTTCAACCGGGCAAACGCCCATTCAGTGCGCGCTTCAGCCTTTGCCTTAAAGCTTTTATAGACTTCGAAGGCGGCGTAGAGGTTACCCTTTTGCAAGAACTCCTCCATTGCGTCGGCGAAGCGAAAGATAAAGTCGTCGACCTCGGGGCGGGTGAAGTAGATGCGTCCGTAGTCGAAGGAGGCGATGTAGGCTTCGACCATTTCAGCGCCGTCGAGCTGCTCCATCGTGCCGCGCAGGTAGTGGCGAGCGTTGATTGTATTGACGACCCAGCGCGTCTGTGACGCCATCTCATTAGAAGGGTCTAGCTTGGCGTTTGTCGAAAGGGCAAAGGCGAGTGCGCCTGCCACAACAAGTGCGATCCGGAAGATTGGTTTATTCATACGTGATGTAGAGGTATCGTCGGGCATCTAAAATAGCGCTGGATTTAGCGACTTAAAATATCTTTAGCGCGGTCGAGCGTTTGTTTCTCATTGTCGGTGAGCGAGCCAAAGCCAGTGGCGTTAATTTTATCGAGTATGCGGTCTACTTCGATCTGCAACTCATCGCGTTTGCCGCGGTTGACCTTGTAGCTAATGTGCTGCTCATTCTTCTTGCGGCGCTTAAACCACGCCGGCTGCTCGACCGTGGTCTGGGTGCTGCCCGAGCCGAAAAAGCTGATAGAGCGATTATGGAAGTAGCGGTAGTAGAGGATACCAGCAAACATACCGCCAAGGTGCGCCGAGTGAGCTACGTAGGACTTATTGGGCAGCTCGTAGAATAAAATGCCACCTGTGGAAATGGCTAGCATGCCCCAGAATATCCACTTCGGCTTCATCGTGACAGGGATGATAAAAAAGAGTAGCAGCGTGATCGGGCGCTCAGGATAAATTAAGCAGAAGAAAGCTAGGATCGCCATGAGTGATGCAGAAGCGCCGACCATGCTTTGGAAGATTAACTCGCCGTTGATCTGTCCGAGCGCGGGATCGTTAAAATGTAAGAGCAGGTAAACCGCGCCTCCGATCAGCGAGCCTGCCACATATAAACCCAGAAAACGCTCGCGCCCGATTAGAGGCTCAACCATGCGCCCGATGAAGAAGAGCCCCAGCATGTTACCCAGTATGTGATATAAACCCGCAGAACTGTGAAGCAAGCCGTAGCTGAGAATCGTCCATACTTTCAACTCACGGAAGTTTTGACCGCTCAGAGCGAACCATTCAGTTAAAAAATTGTTTTCACGACCACTAGCGTCGGGAAAGAACGCATTCATGACTTGTTGTAGTACAAACACTGAAATCGTGATGACCATAAGAGTCGTCACCATCGAAGCCTTATGTGGAGCACCGCCCGATGAGGACTGGCGCATGTAAGGGCGGTCGTAGAGCATGTTCTATAAATAAATTTTCTGGTGCTGATTTACCCGAAGGCTTGAAAGACACAGACTATGGCGGCCTGTAACCTAGGGGCAAGTATTGAGATGGCTAAACCTCCTTTGGGCGGTCATACCAAAAGCTACAAAGTTTGCGCGAGCGTACGGCAAGGGGCATAAGTATCATCAGTGCGATCCACCCAAGTATCTGCGGGCCGCTATACCAGTTAAGTTTACGGGCGGAGGTGAGAGCTGGTGCATTGTCTAGGATGACAAAGCCAAGGCCATTAGATTTACCCCATTTTTTGACCAGGCGAGAGAAACGGACTTCTTCGCTAGCGTAGAGCGACTCGTCGTAGCCTCCCACAGCCTCAAAGGCTTCGCGGCGACAAAAGATGAAACTGCCTGCTGCTATGCAAGCGAACTTAGAAATGTGCTCCCATACCCCTATACCTATGCGCCCGATGACGCTAACTTCGCTTTCAAATTTGATCACAGAGCCGCCTCCCACGCAGGGTGTTTGTTCGAGTCTGTGGAGTGCATCAGCTAGTAGTTGAGGCTGGATGCGTGTATCCGCAGCTATAAAGATGAGGAAACGACCGCTCGCTTTAGCCGCCCCC
>CALBPO010000197.1 GCA_937899295.1 uncultured Opitutia bacterium | reverse complement strand
CTGAACACGCCTGCCCCCTCAACGGCTCCATGCTCATCGCCATCTTCATCGCCGTGGTCATCGCCGTGGTCATCGCCGTGGTCATCGCCGTGGTCATCGCCTTCTTGAACTTCGAAGACTAATTGGTATTCAGCGCTGCGAGTTTCCTCACCATCAGCAGCTAGGTTACCTGAAAAATCAAAGCTAACTGTATAAGTTCCAGGTTTACTAAATGCCATCGACTGATGCGCATGCGCTCCCGCCTTTGTCACAAATGCGTCCGCTTCACTAATTCCATCAGTTGTATTGAAGAATACGTTAGGCTGACCAAAGCTATCTGTTGCATACAGATACACTTCTCCAGGCCCTATAACCGACTTCAAGTTCATTTGAACCTGATCATTAGCAAAGATTCCCTTTTCCAGCTCATCAGTTGCAATACCTAGAAAGAGGAGTCCTTCCTCTTCATTTTGTGGCAACTCATAGAACATGTCACCAGGCTGCCCTAGGAAACTAAATGCTGCATCTGTTGGAACCGCTCTAGCCGCTTTTGAGGTCACTAGAAGTAACACTTCACTCGGCGCGTATGACACTAAGTCTCCGTGCCCGTGGTGGTGATGACCTCCGCCACCTTCCTGTGCTATTGGCTCAATATCGGTACCATTTGAGTCGTATAGATAGTGCCTATCTCTCTCAAACTCGGTAGGTACATGCTGGGCATAGATTGCTAGCCCCGTAATTCCAGTTGTATTGATGGTGAATGTCGTGTCAGCACCACTGCCTACATGTAACTCAAAGCATGAGCCCCCTGCGACAGGTGCCATCGTCTCACCATCTTCTATGATTGTAACCGCATCACCGGTAATCAGGCTCTCACCAGTTTCCTCAAGCGCTTCCAGTGTCTCAGCTGTTGGGCTGTCAGTCGGGATAAGCACTATTCTCATTGTCGGATCAGCGTACGCTCCACCAACCTTCTGCATAGACCAGGTGTGCGTGGCGTCAGACACACTGAACACGCCTGCCCACTCAAAGGCTCCATGCTCATCGCCATCTTCATCGCCGTGGTCATCGCCGTCTTCATCTCCATGCTCGTCTCCGTCTTCATCACCGTGGTCCTCACCTGCTTCAGCGCCGTGTGTAAGAAGCTCTGTTCCCCACTCTCCATCCACATACGCGATCTCCAAATCAACCTCGCCTTCAGATAAGACCGTCACTTCCTCTACTTCATCTCCTTCTTCCGGATCAAGTATATCATTGAAAACGATAAAGCGTAAAACTGTAGAACTTTCCTCTACAGGCTTGGAGGCAATGGTAACTCTTGTGAAATTCCCTTTATGAGTAGTAGTTACAATTTCCCACTCTCGCGCATCCTCTGGAAACACACTGTTAACAATCTCCTGCAATTTAGCAGTTACCATTTGGTCTAATTCTGGATTCTGGATCCCACGATCTGCTGTTCCAATTGATACAGCACCTGGATAGTCCAATGCCCCAATTCGACTAACTTCAATTATAGCAAATTCACCATTTTCGTTGACTACAAAATCTGATTCAGAAAATACTGCTTGAAGCTTTTGTTGCAAATCAACTTGCCCAAGACGCTGCCAATTCTCTTCACATTGTTCTAAATTTATTGATAACCGCTTCGCCACAACTGCATCTACGACTTTAGAAGTAGCGACCATAGGCGCCTTATTAAGATGAACTAATTTAAGCGGAATACGTTCGATATTCTCAGGTAAATCCTCAGCGCGGGTAAATACACGTCGTTTAATTTCATCTTTGTCCAAACTAATGAGTAAATCCGGGTCAGTGGAAAGATCAATACATATAACAGCATTTTTATTGGTGGGATGAGCCGCTAATGGCATCATAATCGCACTGTATAGATTTTCCTTAGACAACATACCGGAGCAATGAAAAAATGGCTTATGGGTTTGTAGATTAACAATCTTAGCCACCGCAACCTTGCCGCGGTTTTGTAACACATAATCAAATAACTTGGGCTGTGCTTGCTTGACTAATTTTGCCATAGCAATGGTAGCCGTCACATCAGAAAGAGCGTCGTGTGCAGATGTATGGGAGATACCATTGGCCTGAGTTAGATGCTCGAGTTTAAAGCTCGGACTACCAGGCTTATGATCTGGCCACTCGACTCCCTCAGGCCGCAAGGCACGGGTCGCGCGCAATAAATCGATAATATCCCAGCGGGAATTACCGTTTTGCCATTCCCGCTGATAGGGATCAAAGAAATTTCGATAAAGGCTATATCTCGTTACCTCATCATCAAAGCGAATACTGTTGTAACCAACACCGCAAGTTTTCGGATGTGATAACTGAGAATGAATTTGATCAATAAATTGTGGCTCTGGAAGACCATACTTAAGAGCATGCTGAGGAGTAATTCCAGTAATTAAACAGGCTTGGGGGGCCGGCAAAATATCCATCTGCGGCTGGCAGTAAATGACCAGCGGCTCACCGATAATATTAAGATCAAAATCAGTTCTCAAGCCTGCAAATTGGCTAGGGCGGTCAATGGATGGAGTCGCACCAAAGGTTTCGTAATCATGCCAATATAAACTGTCATTCATAACTTTTTTCAACGCCATTCAAACGATCAAGTCCTAGTAGACCACCACCTCAAGTAAAGTTAAAACAAAAGCATAAGCTCATATGAAGCTAATCTTCATATGTGGGGAAGACATTAATTAGTTG
>CALBPO010000196.1 GCA_937899295.1 uncultured Opitutia bacterium | reverse complement strand
CAGCGGGGCCAGTGTGGCCACTGTGGCCACTGTGGCACTTGTCCATGTCCACATTTCCTGTCGTGCTTGCGTGTAGCCTCCGCTAGGGGCGGTCAGAGTGCGCTTGTGCTGCAACTCAATGACCGCTCAGCTCTAGCAGCGGCGAGGACTGACTTAGTAGGCTTCGAGAGGGCAAAAGTCACTTCATGGTAACTTACTGAGTTAGGAAATGCCAGCTCGACGCCTTCGAAGCGGGTCAATTGGGCGACAGCGGACTCTAATTTCTCGCGTAGCTTGATCAAGATTTGCCCTAAGCCTTCGTCACCGCGATGAAGGAGCGCCGCGCCGACTAGGGTGGCGATAAAGGCTTGGTTGGAACAGATGTTCGAAGTGGCCTTGTCTTTACGGATATGTTGCTCGCGAGTCGAAAGCACGCCGACACGGCACTCGCGGCCCGAGCTATCTTTTGCTTTTCCTATGAATCGGCCAGGTGCTGCGCGCACCCCGTTACGATCTTTACTGCTGAAGCGGACACCAAAAAGTCCGAGGCCGGGGCCACCGAAATTGGGCGCGAGCGCTAGGTGGTGGGCTTCTCCTACGATGATGTCGGCACCATTTTTTCCAAAGTCGCAGGGAGCTTTGAGTCCACCGGGTCCTAAAAGTAGGGGGTCGATCACGGCAATAGCTTTGCAGCCGCGTTCGGCCGCAAAGTTGGCCAGTGAGTCAACGTCTTCAATTAGGCCAAAGGTGTTGACCTGAGGGAAGACGATTGCAGCGAGTCTGTCAGCGGTTTCGCTAGCGGCCGCTTTAAGTGCTTTGCGATCGATCAAGCCAGTCTCGGCATCTGCAGGCACGTGGATCAGTTCGATTTCGGTGCCTTCAGCGAGGGTCGCGAGCACTTCAAGGTCGCCTGGATAGAGCGTTTCGGGAATGATGGCTGCGCTTTTGCCACGGCACATGCGGAGTGCAGCACAAATGCCTTCGTAGATTGATGTGGAGCGATCGTAAAGCGAGGCGTTGACCGCCTCGAATCCAGTCAGGCGCGCCATTGAGCATTGATAGATCCAGTGCGCGAGGAGGGTGCCTTGGCTTAGCTCGGGCTGATAGGGTGTGTAGGCTGTAGTCAGGTTGCGAATGTCGCAGATCGGTCCCACCACAGGCGAGGGGACGAAGTCAGGCACGCCATCACCTAGAAAGCTAGTGCCTATACGGTTTTTCGATGCGATCTCGGCGAGCTTCGCTTTAAGTTCTTCGTAATCGAGCTCTTCTGGCAGGTCGGCAGCTTCCGCGAAGCGCACATCTTCCGGGATGTGGTCAAAAAGATCGTCGAGGCGCTTCTTGCCGATGACGCCTAGCATAGCGCGAATATCAGTCTCGCTGGCAGGAATGTAGTGGCGTGCTTGCTCACGCTGATCGGCTAGTATACTTGGCATAACTGTATTTAAAAAGATGCTGTAAAACGAACGATCCAGACTTGTGCCGCTCGCAAATACGATGATTGTGAGTCAAGTCTTCCCGATCATATTCGCAAGTTTCTTTGCGAAAAACTAGACACTTTCATTTTTTTAAAGACTAATTTTTCAACATTGGCTGGCGCTTTACAGATTCCTCTTCACGATTTTCATGCCCAACAGGGGGCACGTTTCGTCGCTTTTGGGGGGTGGAATATGCCCGTGCAATATACGAGTATCCTCGAAGAGCATAAAGCGGTGCGCAACGCGGTTGGCCTCTTCGATGTGAGTCATATGGGCGAGTTTCATGTTTTTGGTAGTGATGCAGCTCTCTTTTTGGATCGGCTCGTGGTCAATGCCGTCGCCAATGCACCTGTCGGCAAGGCGGTCTATTCCCCAATGTGTAATAGCGATGGTACAGTGGTCGACGACTTGATCATCTACCGCAAGGCGAACGACGACTTTCTTGTCTGCGTCAACGCGAGTAATATCGAGAAGGATTTTGGCTGGTTTCTTAAGCAAGCCGAGCGTTGGAGCTTCGAGGTTGAGATCGAGGATCATTCCGACGAGTACGCTCTACTTGCGCTTCAAGGCCCTAAGTCCGAAGCAATCCTTACGGCAATGGGTCTTGGGGAGGTCAGAGACCTTAAGCGCTTTTGGCATCGCCTGGTAACATTTGGCGGCGAAAAGGTTCGTATCGCCCGTACTGGCTACACAGGTGAGGACGGATTCGAGATCTACAGCTCGCCAAAGGCGGCGGAGTCTTTGGCTAAGCAGGTTTTGGCTAAAGGCGCGGCGCACGGGGTCAAACTCTGCGGACTAGGTGCGCGAGACAGTCTACGCCTTGAAGCAGGACTCCCGCTCTACGGCCACGAACTCAGTGATAGCATTTCACCGCTTGAAGCTAGCCTTGATTGGACGGTCAAGTTGAACAAACCCGATTTCATTGGTAAAAACGCTCTGACCGAACAGAAGGAGAAGGGTGTTCCACGTCGCGTCGTCCATTTTAAGCTCGAAGGTCGCCGCATTGCTCGTGAAGGGACCCCTGTCATTGACGACTCGGGTGAGCCCGTTGGCAAAGTGCTCTCCGGGACCCTCTCGCCAATTCTAAATTGCCCGATCGGTAGTGCCATTGTCCTTACCGAAGCTCAAGACGCGCCGCTCTATGTCGATTTACGCGGAAATCACTTGCCGCTGCAGCTTGCGAGGCCTCCGCTGCACAGGTTGTAGAACAGTCAGGGCACATTGCTCCGTGCGGTTGCCTTGAAGCTAGCGAGTGCTTTCGTAGATGGCCACCAGTGCAGCGAAGTCTTCTTCGCGAGTAGCACTCAGGATCTTGTGGTCGTAGTGTTTGCTGAGCTGCATTTCCTCGACGGCGACCGCCATGCGGCGTTGAATCTCGTCTTCGGCGTCGGTGCCGCGTCCGCGTAAGCGAGCAGCTAGAACCTCGATCGTGGGAGGCATGATGAAGATGGTGATGACTTTGCCCTTGAGCAGGGGGTCGTTTTGCGCGGTCTCACGCATTTGGGCGGCACCTTGCACATCTATGTTGAGCAAGAGGTCGATCCCTGTGGCAAGCTTGCCTTGCACTTCACTTTTGAGGGTGCCGTAGAGCTGGTTGTGTACCTGGGCGTATTCGTAAAACGCACCAGCGTCAATTTTCGCCTGGAAGGTGTCGTGGTCGAAAAAGTAGTAATCGACTGTGTCGACTTCACCGCCCCGCGGGGCCCGCGTCGTCGAGGTAACGGCCCGCTCAACGCCAGGTATTTCCTTCAGCATTTTGTCGCAGACAGTAGTTTTACCGATACCGGCGGGACCCGATACGATGAAAAGGAAACCGCTTTCTTGCTTAAACATTAATAGGTGAAAGCTACGCCCGCGAGAAGGAGGCCGTAAATTACGAAAACGCCACCGAAGACGCGAGGACGAGCTTCTTTTTTATAAAGCCATTCGAAGAAGTCGCGTAGCTTGTAGGGGTTCGCGCCGAGGATAAGTGCGATGATGATGGAGAGATATACAAAGGCCTTTAGAACTAAGGCAGTACCGTAATGCATATAGCCTACATCGAGCAGCGCGCCTGCGGTGAGTAATATGATGGCAGCCAATCCGCGCACGGCGAGGAAGTCAGGCACAAAGATGAAAGAGCCAATAGTCACGACGAGGAACAGTATGAAAAGCAGGTTTTTATATTGTCCAAAGTCAGCGGGACCTAGCTGGGTGATTTTGCAAAGGAACCAAAAGGCTGCGGACCCGAGTAGGATGTAAGCAGCCGCCTGCGAGCGGGGAAATGCTTGCACGCTTTTAGCTGCGCGCATGCCGCGCCAGAGAAAGTGGGCGCCAAGGGCGAATGATGAAATGCCGG
>CALBPO010000195.1 GCA_937899295.1 uncultured Opitutia bacterium | reverse complement strand
GGCCATCCGCACCATTTTTGGATGCCCTTCTGCGATGATGGAGAGTTCTGATTTTTTGGCGTCGTCGCCCGGCCACTTAGCCTCGACCTCGTCTTCGAGAAAACGTGCGTTGATCTGGTAGATTATTTCAAGATGGCGGGGCAGCACTTTTTCAAAGAGAGGCACGCTCCACTTCTCAAGAGCTTCGGGAAGAAGTGTGTGATTCGTGTAGTTACAGACGCCGCGTGTGATCGCCCAAGCAGCATCCCATTCGTGGTCATAATCGTCAATCAGCAGTCGCATGAGTTCAGGTATGGCGATCGCAGGGTGCGTATCATTGAGCTGCAAAGCATTGTAATCGGAAAACTCTGACCATTCGCTATGGTTTGCATGAAAGCGGCGGATGATGTCCTTAAGCGAACAAGTAACGAAGAAGTATTGCTGAATGAGGCGAAGCTCCTTCCCGTTTTCGGTAGAGTCATTCGGATAGAGTACTTTAGAGATGGTCTCACCCATCGCCTTTTCACGAACAGCTTCGACGTAACCACCATCGTTGAAAATATCGAGGTCAAACTCGTGCGTAGACTTCGAGTCCCAGAGCCGGAGGAAGTTGACCGTCTCGCCGCCATAGCCAACGATACCAATATCGTAAGGTACGCCTTCGATCGTTTTGTAGTCGACCCACTTAGGCTTGAAGACGCCCTTGCTATCCATCTGATGCTCGACACGGCCAAAGAGTTGTATTTTTTGTGCAAAGTTCGGGCGCATAACTTCCCAAGGGCAGCCTTTTTCCATCCACACATCGGGGTGCTCAATTTGGTGGCCGTCTTTAAACTCTTGGCGAAAGAGGCCATACTCATAATGGATTCCATAGCCAATCGCGGGTAGATCTAGCGAGGCTAAGGAATCAAGGAAGCAGGCAGCCAGTCGACCTAAGCCACCATTACCGAGCCCCATGTCGGCCTCTTCGTCGGCAATTTGCGTAAAGTCTTGCCCGAGCTCAGTCAGCGCGTCGCGTGTTTGTTCGAAGAGGCCCGCGTTGTGCAAATTATTCACAAGTAGACGGCCCATCAAGTACTCTAGGCTCAAGTAGTAGGCACGGCGCACCTTTTTCTTGTTGTGCACTGCTTGCGTCTTCATGAAGCGATCTAGCAATCGGTCGCGAACTGCGGAACAGGTAGCCGTCCACCACTCGTCATTGGTCGCACTCTCAGGATGACGAGCAAGTGTGTAACGCAAATGGTTAAGAATCGATATCTTCATCGATTCCTTGCTGTTATCCACCTCAAAACGAAAAGCTTTAGCTCCAGCTTTTGTTATGGCAGATTTTTCTGGCTTTTTAGCAGTTGTTGTCATTCGAGTGTGTTAATTTAAATTATCTAAGCTTGGCTAAGGGGCACCAAAGAACATGCATTGCATAGGCTTTTACTAGCAATAGGGAAGTAGAAAGCAAAAAAGCTGCCTTTCCGGTAAAATGGTATCTTTCTTTTCGAAAATAATTTCCACCTATGCTCGATTTGACAGTTTAATAGACCCCTTACTATGAATACCCAGCCTGATTATTTATGAGCGCATCGTTCGATCTGCCTAGCTTCTAAACTTCCTCAGGCCAACCGATCTCATTTGCAATATCGAGCAACGAGACAAGCACCCGGGCTACGAAGCTTCAACACAAGGCAGCAAGGCAGCATCCTTCATCCCGTGAATGATCTTCTTATCGGCGGGGCATAGGGTGGCTAAAATGCCCTGAAGCTTGGTCTCTTTGTCCGGCTCATCGACAAAATAGTAGGGGCAGAGGCGCAGGCGGCCTTCCATTTGATAAAGGCTACCGTCGTCCCTGTAGACGGGGTGGCGCAGCCGCTTCGGCTTTTCGTAGGTCTGTAAAATATGCAGCGAGGTATCCGCCATCGTGATCGCTTGCTGGATGGCACTCTCCCAGTCAGCACGAGACGAGTCGCTGCCCAGCGTGCCGCTGCGAGCGCCCCATGCAGCAGGCCGAGCCCGCACGCGGCGAGAGGCACTGACCAGACCTCCTGCCCGCTGCTCGACAGCAGCGCGACCCGCCACATGCCGTCGTGGCGCGGGCCGTGTGTGCTCTCCGCATGAGCCACGACGTAGGCATCGACCGCAAGCAGTGCCGCGAGGGCGGCCCCCAAGCAGAAGCTGACTGCCAACGCGAGCACCCGCGCGCTCTCGTCAGCCGGTCGGCTCTGCAGGCAGGCCGTGAGCGCCTCGCGCGCGTCGCACGGCGTCCCCTCCGCACGACTCAAACGCGAGACGCGCGCGGACTCGGGCGCGCCCGATATGTCCGCGTTGGTCTCGCTCGACGTGAGCGGCAACGGCCAGATCACGTCGGCGGCCGGCGGCGGCAAATCCGAGCTCGCGCGCTTCTACCGCCGCGACCTGACGGTTCGCGGGTCGGCGCAGGGCGAGGCGTCGGCGCCGCTGCGCAAGCTCAACATCGACGACGCGTGGAGCGTCAAGCGGGTCGAGCTGCCCCGCGAGGCGCGCGACGGCACCGAGACCGTCGACAGCACGCCGTGCGCGTAGCTGAGCTCCGGGCGCGTCGCCGTCAGCCAGCCGAGGCCGCCGAGCACGGAGGGCAGGTCAAGCACGACCGTGGGCGCCTTGCCGCCGGGCTCGTCGGTCGTCGCGGTGAAGCCGGCTGGCAGCGGCGTGCGCACCGGCGCCGAGATGTACGACGAGCACCGCATCGACAACCTGCTTCTGGTGGCTGGCTCGGAGCACAAGCCGCGGCCGGTGACGGTCGAGGTGTCGTCCAACGGGCAGCAGTTCTCGACGAGTGCGGTGGAGCTGATGTACGAGGCGCCGCCGACGGTCTCGGCGTTCTTCCCGGAGCGCGGCCCGCAGACGGGCTCGACGGTGGTGCGGGTCCTGGGCGCGAACTTCGGCGCGGGCGCGCACTACATGTGCCGGTTCGACGGCATCACGGTCGACGCGAGCTACGACGTGGCCAACTCGACGATCCACTGCACGTCGGTGCCGCGCGCGACGGCGCGGGCGGCGCCGCTCGAGGTGTCGCTCAACTCGCAGCAGTACACGAACAGCAGCTACCCGTTCGTCTTCTACGAGCCGCCGACCGTGGTCGACCTGACGCCGGCGGCGGGCATCTTCTACGGCAAGTCGAGCTTCACGGTGCGCGGCGCAAACCTCTTGCCCGTCGAGCGCGTCGGGGGGCTGAGCGCGGAGAGGTGGGGGTGGGCGACGGTTGCGCCGAGGGTGCGCCCGAAGGTGTAATGGACGGGGCCGCTGTCGGCGCAGCGGCCGGCAACACTGTCGGCGCTGCGCTTGGAGGCG
>CALBPO010000194.1 GCA_937899295.1 uncultured Opitutia bacterium | reverse complement strand
AAAAGTTCAACCCTCTTTCTCGAAAACAAACTTTACCTGCGCGAGTGATTCTGGAAACGTTCTCTACACATGTCAGACTCCTCTCTACTCAATATACTCGTGGTCGGCTCTGGTGGTCGTGAACACGCTCTTCTCCAAGTATGCCTTCAAAGCCCACTTGCGGGTAAAGTAATCGCCGCTCCAGGTAATGGCGGCATGGCCTCAGAGGCGGAGTGCTTTGACGTCCCGGTCGAAGAAATTGAGGGGATGGTTGCTCTTGCCCAAGCGCAGGGCATCGGCCTCGTCGTAATAGGCCCCGAAGTGCCGCTTAGCCTCGGTCTCGTCGACGCGCTGGCCGCCGTCGGTATCCCCGCCTATGGCCCCAACGCCGCCGGAGCACAGCTCGAATCGAGCAAGGCTTTCTGCAAAGACTTTTTTGCCAAACACAACATCCCGACCGCGGCCTACGGTAATTTTACCGAAATTGCACCCGCCCTCGACTACCTTGAGGAGCATCCTGCTCCCATCGTCATCAAAGCTAGCGGCCTCGCCGCCGGTAAGGGCGTCATTATGGCCGAAACGCAGGATGAAGCAATCGCAGCAGTTAAAGATATGCTCGAAGGCGATGCCTTTGGCAGCAGCGGCAAGGAGATCGTAATCGAAGAGACCCTCTACGGCGAAGAAGCCTCCATCCACGTGATCGCATCGGGCGAAGACTTCGTCTGCCTGCCTCCCAGCCAAGACCACAAACGAGCGGGTGAAGGCGACACCGGTCTCAACACAGGTGGTATGGGTGCCTACACCCCAACTAGTCGGGTCACAGCCGCCATGCAGGCCGAGATCGAAGAAAAAGTGATCAAACCCACTCTCGCCGGCCTCAAAGCTGACGGCATCGACTACCGCGGTACGCTCTACGCGGGGCTCATGCTTACGGATCAGGGTGTCAAAGTCCTCGAATACAACGTTCGTTTCGGTGACCCCGAGACCCAAGTGCTCCTCCCAATGGTTGCTGACGACCTTGTGCCCGTACTACTAGCCTCCGCGACGGGCGAATCACTCCCCGCGAAGCTTCAATTCCACGATGGTGCGGCCATCGTCGTCGTGCTTGCCGCAGGCGGCTACCCGGGGAGCTACGCCAAAGGGAATCCAATCACTTTCCCGGATGCACTCCCTGCGAGCACCGCAATCGTCCATGCGGGCACGACTCGCGACCCCGAGGGCACCATCCGCACCGCTGGGGGCCGCGTACTCGGCGTAAGCGGCCAAGCGCCAACTCTAAAAGCTGCAGCCGACCTCGCCTACACCGTCTGTGATCAAGTCAAGTTTGAAGATAAATTCCTACGCCGTGATATCGGGCATCGAGAGTTGAATCGGTGAGCGGAGAAATAGGTCCTCGTCTCTCCACCCAAATATCATGGCGGACGTGCAGGCAAGCGGCCCTCATGCCTTTACAAATAGTCCGAACCCAACAGTCTACCTACAGACCATGGCCTCCGAACGTAATCTAATTCTGACTATTTGTACGGGCAATGTATGCCGTAGCCCAATGGCAGAGAAATTACTGCAACATGCGCTGGCAGGACAGGACGCACCGCTCAACCAGATCGAGATCGTCTCCGCAGGTGTTGCTGCAGGCTATGGAGACCCGGCCTCAGCCAACTCAGTTGCTGCGCTTAAAAAGGTAAAAATCGACCTTGATCGGCACAAAAGCCAACCTCTGACCCAAGACTTGATTGACCGCGCTTTCCTTATTCTTGGAATGACGCAGTCCCACATAGATATCCTGAGCCATTACTACACAGGCCTACCGGAGCGCGTGCATCTCTTTCGTGAATTTATGGGTAAAGGTGAAACCCCCGAAATTCCCGATCCTTACGGCCAAAACTACGCAGCCTATGCGACTTGTTTCGATTCGATGGCCGAGGCGATTCCTTCGCTGGTTACGTATTTAAAAAACGAATACAAAATATAAAAAGCTAGACATTAGGACTGAGGTCTGGAGCTGGATCACTAGCGAGCTTTCGAAGCTCAATTACTGAACGGAAGCGCGACCTATCTGTCTGGGCAATTGAGGAATTTAAACGCCGTAAAGAGTGATAGATCGCTATGACTTTTTTTCTTCGGTAGGTTCTTCAGTTTCGGCTTCAATGACGGGTGCTTCAAGCTCTGGTTCATTGGCCTCAGGGACTACAGTCTCTGGATTAGCTTGAACCTTTAGTAATTCCTCTTCTTCAACAACTTCAGTTTCGGCAGCGACTTCTTCTTTCGCCTCGGCTTCTGGATCTGACTCTACACCTGATTCTACCTTAGGAGTTTTGGGTTCCTTTGGTTTAGCATCTGGCATTGGTGGGGGCGCAAAGAGGCGACCATCTCCGTATTCGGTGACGTAGCCTTCAGTGATCAACCAACGCAGATCAAGCATCAACTGGCGGAGCTTCTTTTGATCCTCTTCACTAAGTTCGACTTTGGGTTGGGCCTCCGTCGAGGCAGTGGCTTCTTCTGCGATGGTTGCTGCCGCTTCATCAACTCCAGAAGCCTTCTCTGGCGCTTCGGCAGTTGCTCCTTCAGGAGAATCAACAACGGCAGCAGCTATCGCTTCGGCCTCGGCGGCCTCCGCCTTTGCTTTCGCAGCGGCTTCGACTTCCGCTTCAGTCATCTTGAGCGCTTCGGGCTTTTGCTTCTCAGTATCGATGCCAACATATTCATTCGGCAATTTTGAGGCAGGTATCTCGGGATGATTTTCGATAAAATCGATCAGATCACCAATCGATTCGGTAAAGACAGTTTTGCTATCGCGGAATTTACGCTTTACGGCGCAAACGAATGAGACGCCCTTTGAACCCTTTTTATATACAGCAAACTTATGACGGCGGAGGCGCCCACGGATGTTGTTGGCCGAATCAAGTGGGAAGTGTTTTTGACTCTCAACATAGGCTTCAACCGAGCGGCGAATATCGCCCTTAGGCAGGCGCTCGATGTCACGGCCTGCAAAGCGGATGCTCTCGCCGGTGCCGACGACCTTATCCTTACGATGCTGGAGGAGAAAGTGACGAACCGCTTCAAGCGTTTCTAAAGACTCAGACTCGCCTTCTTGATGGTCCTTAACCGTGTAACGTGCGCCTTTTTTCATCGATTCGAGCCAAGCATCGATATCCTCCTGCTCTTTGGAACTCTCGACGCGTGCTGCGAATTGCTCGAAGGACATACCTGTAATTCGAGCAGCGTAATGAAGCTGGAGAAACTCTTGGTAGCGGTGGTAATTTGGGGGGCCCAGTAACTCGCTCGTAATCGTGCATCGATTGACCATTTGGAAGTTACCTTTTGGTGGCTCCACTTCGACCTCTTCGATCTCGAAAAATTGGGCGAGGTGATTCGCCATGACGTGATTGATTGCATCCTCTTCCGTTCCGAAAGGGAGGTGCCCTGGCACAGAGTAGTAAAGCTGTGCAGGCTCGTCACCTTTTGCAGGCTTAGGCGAAACGACAACGATGTAACGCTCTGGCTTTTCGAGGAGCAATTGTGCGATATCAAATAGCTGATAGGTGCGTGCGCTAGAACGTAGGCGGTTGATCAACGCTTCGAAGGCTTCATCCTGTGGATAAAGGTCAACTTTGATCGTCGGTTCAAAATAGACTGGTGCTGCGGAGTGACCGCGACCACCTTCGCCACGGCTATCACGGCGACCTTGACCACGGCCACGGGTCGCGCCTTGACCACGACGATCTGATTGACCGGCTCGTCCAGCTGAATGACCACTGCTAGGACGTCCACCTGATCGACGATCGCGCGACGCACCGCCTCCGCTGCCACTGCCTCCGCGGCGACCTTTACCTCCTTTGCCACCGCCGAAAGAATTGTAATTCTTTGGGCGACCGGACTTGGCTTTTTCGTCCGCCCAGTTAGGACCGAAGTCGAGACCGGAGAGTGCGTTGAGATCGAGCGCCTGTTTTGCTGGCTCAGCTGTTTTGGGCGTTTCGGTTGGTTTGTCTGCTGGTTTTTCAGCCATGGCTATCTGGGATAAACGCGACTGATCTTGCTCCAGGCACGTGCGTTAGGTTAGTTAGGTAGATGTTGATAAGTTAAACTATTTGAAGATACAAGCATGGGCAGAGCCTTTTTTGTAGAAAGTAGGTATTTTTCAGAAATTTATGTTGATCTCCGAAAAAAGCTATCTATCACCACCTACTTTGCTACATAAACGTAGCCCATCGGTCGAATGGTGGAATTGGCAGACACGCATGTTTAAGGGACATGTGCCGAAAGGCGTGGGGGTTCAAGTCCCCCTTCGACCACGGGGACTTCATCTGGAACTTATTTCAGTGAATGAAGCCTCGCAAAGCCTAGACAAGGTTAAACGAGGCCCCGCCCATGGAGCGGTTACGATTTGGGAAACAATCAAAGAGCACCTCCTAAAAAATTGAGCTAGCCACGAAACGCTAGCTCTCATTTCACACCACTCGCTAAGACAGTCTGGAAATTCGGCTCCACACTTTCGCAGGCGACCACGGTAACTTCAATCTTACGAAAGCCAGCATTCTTCAAAAAATGGTAGAGCGTATTCTCGGAGAATCCGAGCCAAATATCGGCATACAGCTCGCGTGCTTTTTCGAACTGGTGCTCTAAAAGATCAATAATGATCAACTCCCCGCCCGGCTCCAAAATACGGAAAGCTTCTTGCACTGCAGCCTCTGGGTGTTGCGCGTGATGCAGTGCTTGGCTGAGCAGAGCGAGGTCAACGCTCTCGTCCTTGAGGGGCACCTCCTCGATATCACCAAGTTGATACTCTAAATTACTAAAGCCGTTCTTCTTTGCGAGTTCGCGTCCAAACTCCACCATTTTAGGTGAATTATCGACACATGTGACCTGTTCCGCACGACGCGCAAGCAACTGCGAAATTAAGCCCTCGCCCGCTCCTAGATCCGCAATTCTAATTTTCGGTGTGAGATGGAGCAGAAAGTGACCAATCGCCTCCCAACTACGCCCAGGACAATAGTTCTTACCTAAGCGCCCAGCGACGGAATTAAAATACTGTTCCGACTGTTGCTTACGCTTTTCCAAAATACGTTTAAGATTCGCATGATCAGAAACGATCTGTTCGGAACCATCGACCGATGCACAAGCCGCCTCCATGAGCGCCAAGCCTTGCGGATCGAAGCGACGGTTGAGCGCATAGAAAGTTTTTTTACCCTCGCGGCGGTCATGGACCAGCTCGCCTTGGCGCAGGAGACCAAGGTGGGAAGAAATCCGCGACTGCCCCATGTCGAGCACCTCTTGCAACTCGGCCACCGAAAGCTCTTCCCACGTCAAAAGCGAAAGAATCCGCACCCGCGTCGAGTCAGCCAATAATTTAAGAGTTTCCCAAGAATCTGCCATCCTTAGAGTTTCAAAGAATAAGGGTGCGACTGGCAAGCAATCTCCGCGGGGCAATTCACCGATGGAGGGGCGCACTACATGAAATCAATCCCTGCAGCACCTTCACGGCTTTGACTGGCAAAAATGGTCCATGCTTTTAAGTGTATACAATGTGGTCATTCGATTGTCATTCGCTCCGAGTCGGCAAGATTTTCAATTTGCACATTTAATCTACAAGCGCTTCATTAACTTAATGAACCATAATGGGCAAATTGATAAAACTGTTCCAAGCAAAGCGAAAAAACTAGACGTGCAACGAACCAGATCACTTCAACACGGAATAAGGCAATCGTGATTAAAACCTGTGTCATCGGATCTGGTTTAACAGCTCTCGCCCGCGCTTGGCAACTTAAGCAAGGCGGGCAGGATTGCGACATACTAGAAATATCCGATCAATTTGGCGGCTCGATCCAGAGCCACCGCGCGGGTGATTACCTCGCTGAGGAAGGACCTAACTCAATCCAGCTTAACAGCTCTGAAGTCGACAATTTCTTGAGGAGTATACCAGGCTACCAAGATCGGGTCGTGGCGGCTTCGAACGACTCGAAAAGACGTTTCATACTAAGGAACGGAAAGCCCATGGGTGTGCCGACGGGACTGCTCTCGGCAATCACCACCCCGCTCTGGTCTTTCAGCGGCAAACTACGTGCCCTCAAAGAGCCATTCATCGCTCCAATCTGCCCCAAGAAAGAGGAGAGCGTCGCCGACTTCGCGCGGCGTCGCCTTGGACACGACATCTACCGCTACGGGATTAATCCTCTAATCGGCGGTATCTACGCGGGGGAACCCGAGCGACTTTCGCTGCGCTACGCATTCCCAAAGTTATATGCTCTAGAACAAAAATATGGCGGTATTTTGCGTGGTTCGATCGCAATTATGCGCGCAGATCGTAAGAGTAATGCACCCAAGGTGGAAAAGCAGATTATCTCTTTTAAAAATGGCTTAGCAGAACTGCCCCAATTGCTCGTAGCTGCTCTAGGAGAAGCAGTGCACGCTAACGTATCCATAAGCTCAATACAGAAAATTGGGGCTGGCTGGCGAGTCGATTGGAACGGGAAAACCCATATTTACGATGAAGTTCTAATAACAACACCGGCGCACGCTCTTGATAAATTACCGTTCAATGAATCGCTTCAAAAAGCGCTTCAGCCGCTTCTAAAGATCAACTACTCACCCGTATCCGTATTGACTGTCGCCTTTAAGCAGAGCGATGTCGACCACCCGCTCGATGGATTCGGCGTGCTTGTGCCCGAATATGAAGGGCGGAAAATTCTCGGCGTACTCTTCCCTGCCAGTCTCTTTGCTAGTCGCGTACCCGCAGGCGAAGTGTTACTGACGGTCTTCCTCGGTGGCGAACGCCAAGCTGAACTCGCCGTTCCTGACAAAGATACCCTGCTAGCAACCGTCCTACCTGAGTTAAAGGAATTATTCGGCACGACTGGTGAGCCTACTTTTAGTCACCACAGGCATTGGCCGCGAGCGATCCCCCAATATAATCTTGGTTATGGCAAAATGCTTGCGCAAATGGACGCGATTGAGAAGAAATTTGCTGGGCTTAAACTTGCAGGTAATTACCGCGATGGCATTTCGCTAAGTTATTGCATCGAAGCGGCAGTTTCCAAGGAGGGGCACCTCATTGCGTGAGCACTCCTAGAGCATTTCAACGCACAGCAAACATAAAAAATCTCCCATCGTTCCCATGATTGTACTAAAAAAGACCAGGCTGTCAATCCTTTTTTAATGAAAAATCAATGCTAAAAGAACACTATGTTACCCTACCCACTGCAAGTGGTAGCAAGAGGTTTACGATTATGTCTCTGGCAATAATCACCGTAGGCATTGCAAAGTTTTCGGGTAAATCCGCTGACAAAACAAGGTTTAGAATCACTGGTGCCGTGACCAAACATGCAATACTGCAAATCGTAGTTAGAGATACGGATAATGCCGTGTTCCCTCGAGCTAAATGAGTGAATATGTTCGACGTTGT
>CALBPO010000193.1 GCA_937899295.1 uncultured Opitutia bacterium | reverse complement strand
GCGCGGTAAACGAAGCTCTTAGTGTCTGAACGACCAGCGGAAGGTCGACATAGGCGGCTTGGTCGATGTGGAAACTGCCGAAATCGTCGTTAAACTCGGGCGCGGCTTCACCGGCTGCAGCCATGTGGCTGAGCACGTCTTGGTAGCGAGGGTTACGCATTCGTCTGCCGACGCGTTTGAGGTCTTCTGTATTTTGGCAGAAGCGAATCTCGGGGATGGGGTGGTAGACCTGAATGCCGAATCGTTGCTCGATAGCGCGATAAGTCTCGACTGCTTCGGGCAGGATTTGGTCGAAATTCCAAGTCTTCGTCATCCAGCGCCCAGTGACCGGATTAATCACACCCGCTGCCACGCGGAAGGCTGAGGGCATGGCTGAGCTACCGATCAGGAGAAAGCGCTGACCGGCTTGCTGCAATCGCCACGCGAGTAAGCAGCCAGCTAGACCAGCACCGACGATCAAGTGGGGGATCTTGTTTGAAGAAGTAGTGATGGTGCTAGTTGAATGCTGGGCGTGCTGGGGGGCAAGATTTTGTACTGCACGTTATCTACATCAGGCTTGAGTGCCCGATTGCGACTATAACATTCTGGCACAAAGCGCACGAGCGCACAAATGTGGAACTTCAATAATCTAGGTTGCCTGTCGTGATCTCTAGCTAGAGACTCACCTTCGTCGATGAGTATTTTTGATAAAGTACGTGAGTTGTTTTATGGGAGGCCTAAAAAACTGGCTTCGAATAGCACTCGTGCCGAGCGCGGCCAGTATGGAGAAGACCTTGCGGCAGACTACTGTAAGCGCACACTTGGCTTTCAAGTGATCGCCCGTAACTGGCGCCACAAAAGGGATGAGTTGGATATTGTCTGTGTGGATGCTGGAGTTTTGGTCTTCGTCGAGGTCCGCGCTCGAGCGGCGAGCGCACTGGTTGGTGGCTATCACTCGATCGATACGCATAAAAAGCGAGTTTTACAACGGGGCTCGAAGGCTTACATTAATCAATTGCAAAATCCTCCGAAACACGTCCGTTTTGATGTGATCGATGTTTCGCTTTCCGATGAAGGGGAGGGAGATGTTCGCCACTACGGCAATGTGCCACTCTTTTCTAAACACTATACTACCCGCCATGAGTCCAGATACTGATGAAGCCAGACACCCTTTTTTGAAGGGTTTGAGTAAACACCGTGGTGCACCGCCAACTGTGGTCGTCATCTTTGGCGCCTCGGGTGACTTGACTGCGCGTAAGCTCGTACCAGCGATTTTCAATCTGGGTGTAGATAATCTACTGCCGGGTGAATTTCATCTAATCGGCTACGGCCGCAAGCCTATCGAGGACGATGATTTCCGGGCGCTGATGGATGAGGCGATTGAGGAGCACTCTCGCCGCCCGCTGAATAAAGAGATCTGGGAGCGCGTGCGACAGAATATGTCTTACTACTCAGGAGGATACGATGAAGCGGCAGCATTTGATTCGCTTGCCGAGAAGATTGATGAAATCGAAAAGGGCTTGGGGCGCGATGTGCAGCGCATGTTCTATATTTCTACACCACCGAGCGTTTTTGAGCCGATTATTAAAAACCTTGGAAGTAGTGGCATGGCCAAGGCGCATGTCGGCACTAAGCTAGCCTCGAAGGTTGTCATCGAAAAACCTTTTGGCAGGGACTTGGAGTCTGCTCATGAGTTGAATGAGGTGATCAGCAGCGTCTTCGAGGAAGCTCAGGTTTACCGTATCGACCACTACCTCGGGAAGGAAACCGTGCAAGATTTGCTTGTGCAGCGATTTGGTAACTCGATCTTCGAGCCACTCTGGAATCGCGAATACATTGATTGTGTGCAAATCACGGTCGCGGAAAGCCTTGGGGTCGGCACGCGGGGTGGCTATTATGATACAAGCGGCGCAACGCGCGACATGATCCAGAATCATACGATGCAGCTCGTCGCATTGACTGCTATGGAGCCACCTGTCTCGCTCGACCCCGAGTCGATCCGCGATGAGAAGGTTAAGGTAATCAAAGCGATCCAGCCTCTTAAGCTCGATCCCGAGGGTGGGGACGTCGTCCGCGCACGCTATACGGATGGACCCGTCAAGGGAAAGCCAGTTAAAGGCTATGCAGATGAGCAAGGGATACCTAATGATTCTTCGACTGAAACCTATGCGGCGATGCGCTTGGCAATTAACAACTGGCGCTGGCAGGGCGTGCCTTTTTACATCCGTTCAGGTAAGCGCATGGCACGACGTGCGAGTGAGATTGCAATCCAGTTTAAACGACCGCCTGGTATTCTCTTTTCAGAGGGCGACAAATTCAACGTGGCAGCGAACACTATGGTAATTAGTATCCAGCCAGATGAGGGCGTGACACTCGTGATGAACTCGAAAATTCCTGGTTTGGAGACACGGACTCAGCCCGTGAAAATGCACTTTAGCTACTCCACGACCTTCGGCTCTAATACGCCCGAGGCCTACGAGCGCCTAATCCTTGATGCGATGGTGGGCGATAGTACGCTCTTTATCCGTGGGGATGAGACGGAGGCTTCCTGGAAGCTAGTAACGCCTGTTCTTAAGCACTGGGAAGTCTGTGGGAAACAAGGGCTCAAGGAATATGCGGCCGGCTCTTGGGGCCCTGCCGAGAGCGAACGCCTGCTCTCGGAGCGTGGGCATCAATGGCGTCGCTCGGGTTAATTCAGGGCAAGTGATGGGAATATTGAATGTGATTTTAACCCTTT
>CALBPO010000192.1 GCA_937899295.1 uncultured Opitutia bacterium | reverse complement strand
GCTCGGTAGCTTCCTTGTCAACACCACGAAGAAGAATACCCACATTGTCGCCGGCCATACCTTGATCGAGCTGCTTACGGAACATCTCAACACCAGTCACGGTTGTTTTTTGAGTGTCGCCCATTCCAACAATTTCGATTTCTTCACCGACCTTGACGACGCCACGCTCGATACGACCAGTGGCTACGGTGCCACGACCTGTGATGGAGAAAACGTCTTCAACAGACATTAGGAGTGGCTTATCAATTTCGCGAGCAGGTTCAGCGATATCTGTGTCAATTGCATCCATGAGAGCTGTAACTGCCTCAGCTCCCCCTGGCTTACCGTCGAGGGCAGCAGTTGCAGAACCACGAACGATTGTGATATCATCACCAGGATATTCATACTTGGAAAGGAGGTCACGAACTTCCATTTCAACAAGCTCGAGTAGCTCTTCATCATCGAGAAGGTCAACCTTGTTGAGCCACACGACAATTGTTGGAACACCCACCTGACGAGCAAGCAAGATGTGCTCACGAGTTTGAGGCATTGGGCCATCTGCAGCCGAAACAACGAGGATCGCGCCGTCCATTTGGGCAGCTCCAGTGATCATGTTCTTAACGAAGTCAGCGTGTCCTGGGCAGTCAACGTGTGCATAGTGACGTTTTTCAGTCTCATACTCAACGTGAGCAACCGCGATAGTCACTGTTTTAGTAGCGTCGCGAACTGTACCACCCTTAGCAATGTCAGCATATGACTTGAACTCAGCGAGTCCTTTGTCTGCTTGAACCTTGAGGATCGCAGTAGTTGTAGTTGTCTTACCGTGGTCAATGTGACCGATAGTGCCGACATTGACGTGTGGTTTTGTTCTTTCGAATGTTTCCTTAGCCATGATTGATGTTATTTAGTGATGAGAGATTGATTAGTGGTTTGTTATTTGCCGCGATGGAGCCCTCGAGCGGGATTGAACCGCCGACCTCATCCTTACCAAGGATGCGCTCTACCACTGAGCTACAAGGGCACATCGCAAATTGATGATATAGAATGTAATAAGCCGGAAATCCTACCAGATGAGGGGTTGAATTTTGGAAAGCCCGCGAAAGTGCCTCTAGCCCCCTACTCAGTCAATACTTATTTCTAAAAAATAAATTATCACGGGAAATCAGTGTTTTAGCGGGCTAGATGCTAAGAAATGGGTGGATTTACTACAGATTAGACATCTCCTAAGCCGTGCAGGATATGCAAGCCATTATGAGCTGTGAATAATTCTATAATATGACCCCTTTTCGCCAAAAAATCGCCTCATACAGTGTAGGGCTTCTTGAAAATGGCTCCACTGCGACGGCGCTCAGCTATTTTCTCGATTTCGTCGTCTGACATACGCTCTGGGTCACCAGTCTCGGGATCGATCTTCCACTTAGCGGGCTTGAGCTCATGGTCGACCGCCACACGATAGTCGAAAACAAAGCAATCGCCCTCCCAAAGGCTCTGATCTTGGGGCATTTTCTCTAAATAGCGTAAAATTCCACCTTTTAAATGATAGACGTCCTTGAAGCCTTTTTTCTTTAAATAAGCGGTCGAACGCTCGCAGCGGATGCCCCCCGTGCAATACATAGCAATCTTCTTGTCCTTCTGCGAGACTAGGTGCTCGTCCACAAATTCGGCAAATGCGGTGAAATCGTCCGTTTTTGGATTAATGGCCCCTTTGAACTGACCGACATCCACCTCGTAGTCGTTGCGCGTATCGATGGTGATGACCTCGGGGTCGCTAATCAGGTCGTTCCACTCCCCAGGTTCAAGATAAGTGCCCACGAGCTCTCGCGGGTCAGCACCCGCTTGACGAAAGGTGACAATTTCAGGCTTCTTCTTAACCTTAAATTTTGGAAAAGGATTAAAATCAGCGTAAGAGTATTTGACCGACATCCCTTCAAAGCGCTCATCGGACTGGAGCAAGGCAATGGTCGCGTCAATTGCCTCGGGCGAACCAGCGCAAGTCGAATTCACACCCTCGGGGGCAAAAATCAAGGTCCCGCGTAGCCCAACATTAAGTCCGTGTTCGACCATGCGCTCCGCCCATGAATCGCAGTCGGGCAGGTCGGTAAAGTGATAAAAAGCGGCTATTTTCCACGAGTCAGACATAAACCAGCCATAGTATCTGATTGAGTAACAAATCAAGGGCAAAGCGTGGCTTTTAATTCTTGTCATCTCGCATTGACCTGTCAAAGCCCTGCGCCTCACTCAACGGAAGCTTTGAATAGCAGGCTAATTCCGCCAAGAGCTCAAGTATCGGTAAAACGCCCGGTCAATGGGCAAAGACACAGATACTATGGACACGAAATTTACAGACCTCGGCCTTCGCGCCGAACTCATCGAAGGTATTCATCGCCTCGGGTTCGAATCACCCTCCCCGATTCAGGCAGAGACCATTCCTGCTGCCCTATCAGGCACCGATATCGTCGGCCTCTCACAAACTGGCTCGGGTAAGACAGCCGCCTTCGGCCTCCCCGCGCTCAACATGATCGATGTCGATCTCAAGCAGACGCAAGTGCTCGTACTTTGCCCGACTCGTGAACTCGCGGTGCAAGTCTGCGAGGAGATCAATCGTCTCGCCTCCGCGCTAAAGGGCTTCACCTCGGTGCCCGTTTATGGCGGCGCACCAATCGACCGACAGATGCGCGCCCTTCGCAAAGGTGCCCATGTCGTCGTCGGCACACCTGGCCGCGTGATGGATCACCTTCGTCGCAAGACTCTACGCACCGACGCCATCAGCCTTTGCATCCTCGACGAGGCCGACCGCATGCTCGACATGGGCTTCCGCGAGGACATGGAAGTTATCCTCGGCGATATGCCCGAAAATCGTCAGACACTCTTCTTCTCCGCCACGATGAACCGCGGCGTCGAAGGCCTCATCCGCACCTTCAGTAAAAACCCACAAGAAATCTCAATCGAACGCAGAGCACTGACCGTCGATACGATTGAGCAGAACTACTACGAAGTAAGGAACCGCTCGAAGATTGAAGTTCTCTGCCGTTTACTCGACCTAGAGACCAAGCCGCGTGGCATCGTTTTCTGCAATACCAAACAGATGGTAGAAGACGCCACTGAGGCACTCACAGCACGTGGCTACGTGGCCGACCGTATTCACGGGGACATTACACAGGCCAATCGCGAGCGCGTCATCAAACGTTTCAAAGATGGCTCGGTCGAACTACTCGTTGCGACCGACGTGGCCGCACGCGGCCTTGACATCGACGACGTCGATATCGTCTTCAACTACGACCTTCCCTACGATCCTGAAGACTATGTCCACCGCATTGGCCGCACCGGCCGCGCAGGGCGCTCAGGCAAATCCGTGACCTTCGTTTACGGGCGAGACATCTACCGTCTTGAGGCAATTGAGCGCTACACACGACAAGTTGTGAAGCGCATGCCGATCCCCAGCCTTGAGGATGTCGAAGGCCGCAAGGCAGATAAAGTTTTCAATCAAGTACGCTCTTCACTCGAAACAGGATCCTTCAAGCGCCATGATGACCTCGTCGATCGTTTACTCGACGCTGGCCACACACCGACCGACATCGCCAGCGCCCTCTTTGATCTTCTCGGTAACGACGAAGGACGCGAAGGTGAAAAAATCGCCGAAGACAACGAAGCCTTCGACCCCAACCCGCAGCGAAAAGGCGGCAAAGGTGGCGGTAAAAAAGGCGGCGGCTACAAGGGTGGCTACAAAGGTGGTCACAAAAAGAAACACGGCGGCGGTAGCTACCAAAAGCGCGGCAACGACAGTGGCGGCGATGGCAAGTGGAACGAGGGTGGCAAACATAAGCGTCCCTTCAAAACCAAGAGCAAAATCGCAGGAGCTAAGTTCAAAAAACCTGCGGGTAGTGATCACTCTGCTGGCGGCGATAAAAAGCCTGCTCGCCGTTTTAAGCGTCCCGACTAGAGATCAGTAAAATGAGTTTTGTCTTTTAGCCGAAGTCCTGAGATATTATATGGATACTCAACATAGTATCGAGATTCACAAACGAATCTTTTGACGATGGCCGACGAACACGAGAATCCGAATACGAAAGAGCCTAAAGAATGGTTTTGTCTACGCACGCAAACAAAGCGTGAGCATATCGCAGCAGCGATACTTGATCGCTTGGACGAAGTCGAAGTCTTCTGCCCTCGCATCAGCAAGGTCAAGAAGACCCGTGCAGGTAAAAAGCGCTTCGTCGAAGCAATGTTTCCTGGCTATATTTTTGCTAAATTTCAATTCCACGCGCATTCGAGACAAGTTGTTCATAGCCAAGGTATCACTCAGATGGTCGAACTAGGAGAGCGGCGTATTATTCCCAAACATGTGATCGAAGATCTCAAGGCCAGCCTCCCTGAAAATATCATCGAAGCCCCCGATCTAAGCATTTTACCGGGAGCTGAAATCGAGGTCATCACCGGTTCGCTTAAAGGGCTTAATGGAAAAGTAATAGCTCAAATGTCCGCCCAAAATCGTATTCAAATCTTGCTCGATTTCCTCGGGCGAGAAATCAAAGTATCAATAGCGCCCGACGATGTGCTACTGGCTCGCGATGCAGATTAAGCTTTATGCTTAAAGCGGACGCGCCAGGAAGTTAACTCGACGGGTGAAGACTTCGCCGTGTTCGCGGACGACATCATCAAAATCT
>CALBPO010000191.1 GCA_937899295.1 uncultured Opitutia bacterium | reverse complement strand
TTATTGAACGATAAGGTTAGCGACTCCCCGCCTCGGATACCGCTAGTAAATGAACCATCACCATCTATGTTAATGTTAAAAATGGATGACATGGCATTGTAGCCTTGATCACTTACATAGAAAGGGTGGCTAGTAGAATCTTTAACAAATGTATAGGTTTCGCTGGTAAGCAGACTGTCAGCTCCACCTGTACTTATATCGAGAAGACCCGTGAGAGTACTATTTTTATAAAAACTATAGTAAGGCGAACCGAAGCTGCCTGAACTCACATAGATCGTAGATGAAACCAGAGCAGTCGCAGTCGAACTCATTGAAACAAAAAATGCGGCAGCCGTAGCGTAGCGTGCGAGTAAGGAACTAAATTTGGGGTAAAAGCCTGAGCTAGCCATAATATAAGAAGCGTGAAGTGACAGAGATAATTATAGGTAGTATTAAAAGAATCCAGAAAGTGTCAAGTGAGTGCCCATCATTGTGTAATTAACCCAATAGATTTTAATTTCATTCGCATAAAACCAAGCCGACCAATTTTTACCTAATTTAGCTTAGCTCTTTGAGGCCTCTGATGTAAGGGGCTTTAAACTAGGAAAAAGGATGGTGTCACGAATGCTTTCAGCTCCTGTTAGGAGGATGATGAGGCGATCGATCCCCAAGCCCATCCCGCCTGCGGGGGGCATGCCATGCTCGAGCGCTGTTAGAAAATCGGTATCCATGTCTTGCTGCTCTTCACCGACTTGATCTTCGAACATCTTGCGCTGGATGATCGGGTCGTTCTGCTCGGAGTATGCAGGGGCAATTTCCTGGCCGTTGATGCAGAGTTCGAAGACGTCGATCGTGCTGTCGTCGTCTTCAGTGATCTTGGCCAGTGGGCAAAGTTCGCGCGGGATGTGCGTGACGAAGGTCGGCTGGATGAGCGTTGTCTCGATCAACTTTTCAAAGACATTGTTAGTGATCTCGTAGTCCTCTAGTTCGCCATCGACTTCGATATTGAGCGCGCGGGCTTTGGACAGTTTGTCTTCACGCGAGTAACTGAACCAATCTGCGTCGCCAGTGGCTTCGATGATGAGATCCTTATATTTGGCTTCGCGCCACTCACCGTCTAGATGGATGGTGCTGCCGTCAGGGCGGGCAATTTCTAGGCTACCGATGACGGTCTTCGCGACGTGCTGGATGAGGCCTTGGGTGAGCTCCATCATGCCGCGAAAGTCAGTGTAGGCTTGATAAAGTTCGAGCATGGTGAACTCGGGATTATGACGGCGAGAGAGTCCCTCGTTACGAAAGACGCGGCCGATCTCAAAGACGCGATCTTCGCCAGCGACGAGCATCCGCTTAAGGTAGAGCTCTAGTGCGATACGCATGTAGAACTGGCAGTCGAGCGCATTAGAGTGCGTAACGAAAGGGCGCGCAGCGGCTCCACCTGCCAAGCTTTGCAGCATAGGCGTTTCAACTTCGGTAAAGTCACGCTCCCAGAGATACTTGCGCATCTCTTGAATGATCTTAGCGCGCTGACGGAAACGCTCGCGTGACTCTTGGTTAACGATGAGGTCGAGGTAGCGCTGACGATAAATTTTATCGTCGTCTGTCAAGCCTGCCCACTTTTCGGGGAGTGGACGAAGTGACTTAGATACCAGCGTGTAGCTCTCGGCGCGGACAGTAATCTCCCCGGTTTTGGTCTTAAAAAGACGGCCTGTGATGCCGATGATGTCGCCGAGGTCGAGCTTCTTGAAATAGGTGTTGTATTCGCCATCGGGCAATTCGTCGCGGGTGACGTAGGCTTGGATCTGACCGTCGCGATCTTGGATCTTAATGAAGCTAGCCTTGCCCATGACGCGGAAGACGACAATGCGTCCAGCTACGGAGACCTTGGGCTGGGCTTCGTCAGTGGCGTCCTCTTGATAGAGTTTGACTGCCTCCTCGGAGCTATGGCTCTGCTCGCAATTAGCGGCAAAGGGGTTACGCGCCTCTTTGCAGAGATTTTCTAGCTTTTGTAGGCGCACGGCATAAAGATCGTGCGAGTTGTCGGGTGTGGCGGTCTGGTCTGTCATGGCAAACCGCGAATCTGCGCGGCTAACTAGAAATGGCAAATGCAAATTCGACAGCGGATGAATGAAGAATAAAGATCGGCAATGCGGGGGACTTTGCTTTAGCTAATTTCTAATTAAGAAATTAATATGACGCTAATGGAATACACGGCACTGGGCCTTTGCTCGGTGATCTTCTTACTGGGGCTCTTGGGCTCGCTGCTGCCAATCGTCCCAGGCACATTGATTGTCTGGGTCGGTGTGATTACCCACCGCCTATGGATGGGTCCAGAAGACTCGGTGACTTGGAAGATCGTGATCATCGCTGGTCTGCTGATGCTTATGGGGCAAATCGCTGACTTTGTCTTGGGCGCATGGGGTGCGCGTAAATTTGGCGCCTCTTGGAAGGGCACAATGGGTGCATTCCTCGGAGCTTTTATTGGATTTTTCATACCGCCTCCCCTCCTCTGGCTTGTCTTAGGACCGATCCTAGGTGCGGTGCTCGGCGAACTGGCGGCAGGACGCACACTTCAAGATGGTAGCAAAGCAGGCATCGGCACGGTCATCGGTGGCATCCTGGCCTTCGCCCTAAATTTTGGAATCAGCTTAACTGTGATCGCACTTTTCTTTATAGACCTACTTGTGGCCTAATCAAACAAGGGAGTATCCCCTAGGTATACATTGTCGCTAAAACACGGAGCAACCAAAGGGGGTTTTCACTCAGTCCTTTTAATAGCTCTTGGCAAAGATCACGCGCTTGCCGGGCTGGCCAGTGAAGACACAGGGCACGACTTCGTCGGCAGTCGCGTTGGGAATACAACGCACCGTCACTTTATATTCTTTAGCGATCTTATCTTCGAGTTCAGAGTCGCAGCAGAAGCCCATTGAAGCGAAACCACCGTGTATTTCGGGCGCGTCGACATTCTTTGGCGTGAAGAATTCAACAAAGTCAGCCTCAGTCGTGATCTCGCGAGTGTGCTCTTTCTGGAAGGCTTTGGCTTTGGCTAGTAAGCCAGCTTGCATCTCATCGAGCAGATGAGCGATACCACTAACAAATTGCTCTACTGGCATGCTCTCTTTGTCCTTTGCTCCTCGATCGCGGCGACCAACGAAGACAGTGCCTGCCTCCATATCGCGAGGCCCGACCTCGACGCGGAGGGGGATGCCCTTCTTGATCCAGCCCCATGCCTTTTCACCGCCACGCATATCGCGGTCGTCGAACTCGACGCGCACAGGCCCGTCCATGTAGTTCTGGTCTTGTAATTGTTGCTTGAGCTCGAGGCAGTAGTCGATCACCTGCTGGCGCGTCTCTTCCTTCGGTGTGACCGGAATGATAACCACATGCGAAGGCGCAATCCGCGGAGGCAGTATGAGACCATCGTCGTCCGAATGTGTCATAATAAGACCACCGACCAGACGCGTGGAGACACCCCATGAGGTCGTCCAAGCAAACTCTTCTTTCCCTTCGGCGCTGAGGTATTTAATGTTACTGGACTTAGCAAAGTTTTGACCAAGGAAGTGTGAAGTCCCCGCTTGGAGAGCCTTACGGTCTTGCATCATCGCTTCGATCGCGAAGGTGGCATCCGCACCGGGGAAGCGTTCCGCTTCGGTCTTTTCACCCGTCAGTACCGGCATCGCCATAAAGTTTTCCGAGAAATCGGCATACACATCAAGCATCTGACGGGTCTCCGCCATCGCCTCCTCGGAGCTCGCGTGAACGGTGTGTCCCTCCTGCCAGAGAAACTCGGCAGTTCGCAAAAAGAGCCGCGTGCGCATCTCCCAGCGAACGACGTTGGCCCACTGATTAATGAGTAGTGGCAAATCGCGGTAAGACTGCACCCATTTGGAAAATAGCTCACCGATGATAGTCTCGGAAGTCGGACGTACGATGAGCGGCTCCTCAAGAGGGCCGGCAGGCTGTAGCTTGCCATCTTCATCAGCTTCGAGGCGCGAGTGAGTGACGACGGCACATTCTTTGGCAAAGCCCTCGACGTGGTCCGCCTCCTTTTGCAAGAAGCTCATTGGAATGAATAGCGGGAAGTAAGCATTTTTGTGCCCGGTCTCCTTGAAACGACGGTCGAGATCCCCCTGAATATTTTCCCAGATTGCATAGCCCCATGGCTTGATCACCATGCAACCACGCACGGGCGAGGTTTCGGCCAGATCGGCTGCCTTAACGACTTGCTGATACCATTCGGGGTAATCCTCCTCACGGGTGGGAGAAATTGCTGTTTTTGCCTGCTTTGCCATTAGGATAGATAGCAAACGCGGACCTGTGGGGCGTGCAATGCCAAATTACAATCTAAGAAAGCAGATATCGTCTCCCGACCTGAAAACTCACAGAGTTATCAGGGCTTGTCAGTGCCTTGAT
>CALBPO010000190.1 GCA_937899295.1 uncultured Opitutia bacterium | reverse complement strand
GACTGCGCCACGCTTTTCGGCAGGAACAATGGAAAGGTCGCCGATAAGTTCGCAGATAGATTTGTTTTCAAGATCAGTGCCTGCGATGGCGTCGTTCAGCTTAGAGACGTAAGCATTGTGGTGCTTGTCGTGATGGATTTCCATAGTGCGCGCATCGAAATGTGGTTCGAGCGCGTCGTTCGCGTAAGGAAGTGAGGGTAATTCGTGTGCCATAAATTGTGTGTTTGTTTGTGTGTGGTTAATAAGAAGATGCTAAACGTGTATGATTGCGCGCTACTGTCAAATGGTGGATTCAGGATATGAGCTTTTCTTTTGTAGACGCTTTTTCTCAAAAAAGGCTTTGAGTATCTCGTGGTTCAGCTCTTCCAGTATGCCGCCGACAGATTCAAACTTGTGGTTGCTTTCGGGGAGGGCACCAAGATCTGTAGCGCCGCCAACGCAACCCATCTTTGGGTCGGGTAGGCCGTAATAGACTTTTCCAATGCGGGCGATGACGAGGGCACCGGAGCACATGGGGCAGGGCTCTTTGGTCACATAGAGGGTGCATTCATTGAGTCGCCAGTCACCTAGGGCGTTAGCAGCCTGCGATATGGCTAAAATTTCGGCGTGAGCCGTCGGGTCGCCCGCCGAGCGCGACTGATTGTGTGCGGCTGCAATGACGCGTCCTTTGTGTTCAATGACAGCACCAATCGGCACTTCGTCCTCATTCCACGCTTCAATTGCCTCGTTGTAGGCAAGCATCATGTAGTATTCGGCGTCCCGATTCAGTGCGGACGGGTATTTTTTTTCGAAAAGGGAGGACATTTGGAGGACATGAAAGTGGTAAAGTGGGAAAGTGGAAAGGGTAGAAATCAGAAGCCTAATTTTTTACCTTTCTGCTTTCTTGGATACGCATGACTTGCGCAGCGAGACCATACTTGACTTTCAGGGCTAGAGCGATTGTCTCTCCGCTTTTCTAATCACCTATGGCAAAAGCACAAAGCGAAGAATACGTTGAAGTCGAAGGCAAGATCGTAGCCGTCCTCCCGGGCACTATGTTCCGGGTCGAATTGGCTAATGGGCACCAAGTGCTCGCTCACATCTCGGGCAAGCTTCGTAAGCACTTCATTAAGATCACTACGGGCGACACCGTAAAGATGGAGATGAGCCCCTATGATCTTGATAAGGCACGCATTGTTTACCGCTTGCGCAATGCCCACGTGCAACGCAACGCACCTAAGCGCAGTTACGGTCCACGTCGTCGGTAGATGATCCGCTGATAGCGGCTTCATTGAAGCGCGCCTTCCCATTCTTCAAAACACTGAGTTTCAGTGTTTTTTTATGAATGCTTGCCTCGACTTGAAAAAAAGTTGTGCTTGTGATCTTCTATTTACTATAAACCAATCTAACATATGAGCAAAAAATTCGAATCCATCACTGACACCGTGGGTAACACCCCACTCGTTAAAATCAATAACACGACTGCCGGCTTGAATGCTGATATCTTTGTCAAATGTGAATTTTTTAATCCCCTTTCTAGCGTCAAAGACCGTATCGGTAAGGCCATGATTGAGGCCGCTGAGCGTGATGGTAAGATTGGCGAAGGCAGCATTATCATTGAGCCCACCTCGGGTAATACTGGCATTGCGCTGGCCTTCGTTTGTGCGGCTAAGGGCTACAAATTGATTCTGACTATGCCGGAAAGCATGTCGGTTGAGCGTCGCGTGCTCCTGCGTATGCTCGGTGCCGAGATTGTTCTTACCCCTGCACCTAAGGGAATGCCCGGTGCAATCGCTCGCGCGGGCGAACTGGTTGAAGAATATGGCGGCAAAGCCTTCATGCCGCAGCAGTTTGAAAATCCGGCCAATCCTGAAGTTCACCGCCAGACCACTGCCGAAGAAATTTGGGCAGCGACCGATGGCAATATCGATGCATTCGTATCTGGAGTAGGCACTGGTGGCACTATAACAGGCGTCTCCGAAGTGATTAAATCTCGCAAAGAACTTTACACTGTGGCAGTGGAGCCAGAGGCGAGTCCCGTCATCTCGGGCGGCGCACCAGGCCCACACAAAATCCAGGGCATAGGTGCAGGCTTTATCCCTAAAAACTGCCACACGGATGTGATTGACGACATTATTAAAGTCTCCAATGAAGACGCCTTTTCGACTGCGCAATCACTCGCTGAAAAGGACGGTATCCTTGGGGGTATTTCTACCGGCGCGAACGTCTGGGCAGCCATGCAGCTAGCCAAGCGACCCGAAATGAAAGGCAAGACAATCGTTACGATCGCTTGCAGCTTCGGCGAACGCTACCTCTCTACGCCGCTGGCCGAAAAAGCCCGCGAGGAAATGGCGACTGCGACTGCCTCTTAAGCAGTCTTCGCGCGACAAATCGTGCTACTGCGATATTTTACAGAAGCCTCGAGCCAATACAGGTTCGAGGCTTTTTATGTTTACCAAAGTGCTCCATGCGACTTACTCTGCTGCTTAAAATCGAAGCAAAACTAAGTCGACTAATGTTTATTACCCACAAAACCTTTTTCCCATCTGCTGCAATGTTAGCGGTCTTCTTCACCGCTTGTGGCGCTGGTATAAGTTCCACTGAAGTCACCATACCTGATGAGCCCTCCGCTGCGATGCAGACAATTGCCGACGAAGTGATCGCAGGCAACTGCGGCATCCTCTGGCACGCAATGCCTACTAGTTATCAAACCGATATTAACGCCATAGCCCAACTTTCGGGATCGAAAGTCGATCCCGAAATCTACGATAAGAGCTTCGGTCTCGTCAGCCGTTTCGCTGAGGTCGCCGACAAGCAAAAGTTATTTATTCTTAATACAAAGTTAGGTGGCGAACTAGCCGCTGAGCAGATTGCTGAAATAGAGGCCGCCTGGCCATCCATTATCGGCTTCATCCAGACTATTGTCACCAGTTCGATCTCTAGCTCCGCAGGCTTAAAGGCTTTCGAGGGGCAAGGATTTTCCGAACAAACTCTTCCGGCACTATTTAAGTATTCGAATGATCTAGCTGCCCTCTCCAACGAAGAAAATCCTTTTAACGTTTTAGAATTTGACAGCTTGAAAACTGTTGAAAGCACAGATACGACCGCCGTCCTCGAAATAACTTTTGCTAATGGCGATGTGGAGGCAGAAGATTTTACTAAAGTAGAAAACCGTTGGGTTCCAGCTGAAATGGCGACTAATTGGAGCACGGAAATTGGCGATGCCAAAAAGCAACTGGAAGCGATCTCTTCCGAAGAAATGGCAAAAAACAAACCGCAAATTATGGGCATGATTACCATGCTAGACGGCATCCTAACACAGCTCAACACCGCCGAGACTCAAGAGCAATTCGACCAAGCTCTTCAAGGTGCTATGATGCCAATCGGATTGTTGATGATGCAAAGTATGGGGGAGGGAATTGGTGCGCCCGAGATGCCTGTAGCACCGTAGGCTTCACTTGTGAAGAAGGTCGCCGCTGGGTTCTGGTGCGCCTCTACGCTTAATTAGGCAGTGCCATTCGAGTAAACGTCTATACCAGTTCCATTTTGCATAGAGAGTCACCGCGGCAAAAGCACCGAATGTGTCGGCCAGCCAGTCAGCGAATTCGACACTACGGGTAGGTGTCAGCGATTGGTTAAACTCATCGCAGGCGCCATAGCCGGACGTGATCAAGGCAGCGATTAGCATACTCCGCAGACTCAAATCTTTAAATTTCGGCGTACGTAGGATTGAGGTGGCGACCAGTCCGAAAATAAGGAAGTGGGCGATCTTGTCTCCTGAAAATTGAAGGCCGAGATCGGGCGTAGCCAAATACTGCGAGCTTGATGTTACAAAAATCACAATGACCAGCAAGACTGGCCAGAAATAAGCCCGATTATTATGTATCTGGGGGCGGGGCATTACAGGTATTTCGTTCAGTTTGAAGTAATCGAGATAAATAGCTTAATACAAAATTCCCTTTCCAAGAGAGGAAAAGTAACCTTCTTTATATTTTCTGATGTCAAAAAATAACGCCCAGCGAAAGGAACGTGCATTGGTGCTCATGTTGATGGGCATGTTGTGCGTCTTGGTGATATTTTTTGGCGGTCTCGTTTTGAAGACGCATCGAGAGTATCAGAACTTCAAAGCTCGCGAAAATAGAATTGAGGCCAAACTCATACAAGCTAGAAAAGAGTTTGCTCAAAAGGAAGCCTACATGGCGCGACTGATCGACGATCCTGAATTTCTCGAGCGCGTTGTCCGTGAGCGTCTTGGCTACGCACGTCCCGACGAATTATTGTTCCGTTTTTCAGACGAACCGTAGTTTGCCTAGCCTCGGGGAATTCGCGAAATTCAACTTCTATTTAACACAAATTAGTGGCCGATTTCATGGGTGATTTATAGGGCTATTAAAGCAGCCAACATGCGATTGATTATATCTGATTTATTCGTCTCCTGCGTTCCGTGTTTGCATTTTAGTATGGAGTCTTCTATTTCCATTTTGATGTCAAATTCCTTAGATATACTTATCGATTCCTTTAATCGGGCAGGGCAAGGCCAAGTCTTTCAATTTTTCGACGAACTGGATGCGGCGATGCAAGCAGAGCTCGTCGCTCAAGCCGAGACCGTTGATCTCGCCGAGGTCAAAGAATTGGTCGAGGAGCATGTTAAAGGCTCGCAACATAACGCGTTGAATTTGGATGGACTTGAACCCGCCCCCTACCAAGCACTCGCGACTAACGGTGGAGACTCCGTCCAATGGGGCGCTGCTTTGGATGCGGGCTCAGCTGCCTTGCGGGCTGGTCGTGTGGCAGCCTTTACCGTGGCAGGTGGTCAAGGTACGCGCCTCGGTTACGACGGCCCCAAGGGCACTTACCCTGTGACCCCTGTCACTGAAAAGACACTCTTTCAAGTGTTCGCTGAAAAGATTGCCCGCTCTGGCGAACGTTTTGACGTGACGATCCCATGGTATATTCTGACCAGTGAGATCAACAACGACGCCACAGTGGCTGCATTCGAAGCGGCTGATTTTTTTGGACTTTCTCGTGAATCCGTCCATTTCATCGTGCAAGGTCTCGTCCCTGCCGTCGATTATGAGGGCAAGATTCTTCTTGCTGAAAAAGGTAAAATTGCCATGACGCCCGATGGGCACGGCGGATCTCTTCGTGCACTTGTGCGCAGTGGTGCTGTCGATACAATGAAAGCGCAAGGGATCGATATCGTCTGCTACTTTCAGGTCGATAACCCGATCGTGCAGTGTATTGATCCCGCATTTATTGGTTTCCACGTAATCGGCCAGTCAGAGCTTTCTAGTAAAATGGTGCCCAAGGCCTACGCCCTCGAAAAGGTCGGCCACTTTTGCATACAAAATGGTAGCGCGCTCGTTGTTGAATACAGCGACATGCCAAAAGAGATGCAGGAAGAAACCAAAGTCGACGGAGGCATTCGTTTTAACGGCGGTAGCGTCGCGATCCATATCTTCGACCGTGACTTCATCGCCCGTGCAGGTGGCTCTGGCGAGGGCTCGAAGCTACCCTTTCACCGGGCGGATAAGAAGATCCCGCATGTCAACGCTGCTGGCGAAATGGTCCAACCGGACTCGCCCAATGGAGTGAAGTTTGAGATGTTTGTATTCGACGCGCTACCTCTAGCCAAGAACCCAGTCATTATCGAAGCAGCACGTGCTGACGATTTCAGCCCCGTGAAAAATGCCGAGGGCGTCGATTCACCCCAGAGCTCCAAGGAAGACCAGTTGCGAATGTTTGCCCGCTGGCTCAAGGCTGCAGGTGAGAGTATCGAGACAGATGGTTCTGGACTACCGGCGATCAAGTTTGAAATTAGCCCACGCTTCGCTGCTGATGAGGCTGACTTTGTCTCTCAATGGGCGACACTCGACCCGAAAACCGAAATCAAAGACGGTGCAGTGATCCAATGAGAATTCCTATTGGCTTCGCCATCTTCTTAAATTCCTTCATAATTTTTTAATTCCTCTTATGAGTCTTATCGAAAAAATCGAATCAGCCGAGGCCGCTGGCGCTCTTCTTCAGAGCACGGCCATTAATCTTAAGAAATGGGCGAGTGCCGACTTCCTGCCTGAGTGGGTTGGGGCGAGTATTAAGGAGCTAATTGAGAAAGAGGAGTGG
>CALBPO010000189.1 GCA_937899295.1 uncultured Opitutia bacterium | reverse complement strand
AGAACGCCCATATAGAGACTTTAGGACCTGTAGCGTATCAGAAGGATGCCTATGTTCTTCAGCAATGTATATGGACATGCCTACTTAGGGCGTCCCATTTGTTCAAACAGGATAGGCTTAAAGCCTCTAATCTTTTTGTAAACTAGGGCATCCGCATCCAAACTGTAATCTCCATTCTGGTAATTACTTAATCCTGGGTCCTCTTTTGTCGCCCAATTATTTTTAGCAATTAAAACCTTAGAGTTATCTTTGATACCAGTGTTAGTATCTACATTGCGTTCCATTAGGATATCATCACTGGGATGAAATAACACGTTGTTATATACATAACTCACCGGGCGAAAAAAATCGTCCTTTTCTTTTTTGGATAACCACGCCTCAAAATCTTTATATTTCCTATGAGGCGTGTTTTCTATCTCACCATTCCCATAGGCTTCTAATACTGGGCTCCATCGTTCAATCCACATCTCATCCTTTGGTCTAGTGCCCTGCCGATACATCTGAACACAATCAATCATTAGGTTATTGAAAGTGCGGCACTCTCCCCCACCGTTGACATCAATTGCTGACCTATCTGCGGCCACTCCTACATTACGAAAAACATTACCAGAGATCTCAACACCCCAGGAAAAATTATCGGGATACACTCCAATCGTAGGGATATCGTGGAAGTAATTGTTGATGATTCTCAATCCCCTGCACTGCGGAGTAGCACCTGTTCCGATATATAATGCGCCTCCATCGAGTTTGTGGTATTTAGGTAGATCGTATATCTCATTGAATTCGACCGTAACATCATTTGATTTCCTGATTAAGAGGCCGAAATGGCTAGCGTCATGTATCTCATTATGAGCAACACGGTGCCCTACTCCATAAATGCACACGCCTGCCATTTGAGATTTTTGTTCCCAGCCGAAATCGTGTATATGGCAGTTTACAACCTCACTATCAGCTGGCTCTAGGCTTGATAAATCCCCGCCCTTTAATCGGATACCAAATGCGCCTACACCACGCACCTGAGAGTTTAAAACCCGAATAGACTTCCCAGAAGCATCAATCCCTCCTTTTGAAAAGTTTGATAATTGGCACCTATTAACAGTAATCTCTTGGCTGTTATTGATGACTATTCCGTGGTTTCTACCATATGAAAAGTTAAGGTCTTCAAAAGTAATATTTGAAGTATTCTTAACCACCACCATAGGCGTCTCTAAGCTAGTGAGCATAAGCCCAGATAAATCCTTATCCCCTAGGAAATAGATTAGACCATTGTTTCGATCGATCCAGTATTCTCCAATTTGATCTATTTCTTCAGGGATATTTTCGAAATAGAAATGCGGCAAGCGTATCGAATCGCCCTGACATATGCCTGACAGTTCCGGGTATGCTAAAGTAATGTGCCGTTTGTCTAGGTCTACGGATTCGATACGATTGTATGTCCATTCCCATGTGGAACTTAAGACGCCATCGAGCCAGATATTTTCGACATCGTGCCAATATTTCATGCGATCAAAAGCAACTTGAAAGGTGCCTCCACGCCCATCTTTTACATTTTTAAATGCATCACCTGGATCGATAACTTTTTCCAAGGTAACTTCCCCTAAAATGGATGTCTTATCTAATATCGATTGAACCTTTATTTCATAACCCCTCAACGGCCTTGGCACAGAAGTATAATGTTTATATAACATATACGGACTCGCTTCATTATAGTTGGGCCATCGCGCTAGTGTCTGCCTCTCATTATCCTTATAAAGGCGTGACGGGGGCATCCTGCCAGAAGGCTCCAAATTAGGCCCCCAGGCATGCCTTGCATGCTCTCCTAGATCAATCCCACCATCCGCATATAAATCATAAACCCTTAGTCTTTGAGTGACTGATTCATCGACTAAATTGCTAAGGAATTCTTCATCTTCTACAGAACGAAATTTATTTTCATCTAGTTCAGTAGCGCCAAGGAACTCGACATGTTCCCCTTGGGCAGCGCGAATTGTTATGTTTGTATCAAATCTTCCAAAAACAATTCCTTCCTCTAATTTATAAACACCCTCTCGAATCTCAATGATGTAAGGCTTTTGAGGATATGTTTTTCGAAGTTTTCGAATATGGTCCCGCGCTGATTCTAGATCCTTAAATTCACCAGTTAGTGAAACCTCTATAATATTCTCTGAGAATAAATAGGATTTAAATAAACAAAATAGAAAAAGTATGATCGCTGGTTTCATGTAATAGATTAGTGGCCACGTAAAAGAAACTGCTTACTTGCCCATAAACACAAAGATCCAACCCGCAGCTGCGGATTGGATCCTGAGTAGCGAACTACTCATGAAGTGTGGGGTAAGATAATACTACTACTGAGCTCTTACGCGGAAGAATGAAGCATCACCAGTCATGGGGACTGTCACAGTAGTTTGGCCAGCTGCACCCATGTCGGACCATGTTGATAAGTCGCTGCTTTCTTCCAGTTGGATAGTAATCGCGGCTGATCCACTAGATGCATCGATCAAAGTAGAACCCACTCTTAAATCAATGAGGTCTTGCTCGGTGAGACCGCCACTAGTGCCATCATCTACGATGTAGCTATTAGCAGTGAGCCATGCGTCTAAGTTTGTAGCGTTAACCCAGTTACCATTTACGTAGTAGCTAAAGGTGTCAGACGCAGAAGTTTGAGCTGCACCTAATGTAGCCATAACTGTATCATCGTATCCAGGATGAGCGTCGCTATTATCACCGACACCATCTGAATCAGTGTCTACACTCTCAAATGGATCAGTTGGGAATTCATCATTCCGATCATTCACGCCATCACGGTCGCCGTCAGCCGTTGTAACAGAAATGCTGTTAATGCCGATTGTTGAAACGGCAGCATCTGCTCCACCATATCTCTTATAATGAACCTGTATTGCGTCCTGATTGTTCGGTGCCCCCCACTTATTACCAGTGCTAAAGTCGAAGAAACCAAGTCCTCCGGCTGAATCATTGGCAGAAGTCAAAGTAGTAATGAATGTAGGTCCAGTAACTACACCAGTAGCTTTGTCCGTGAGGCTGTAATAGTAGCTTACTGAATCATCCGCGTTATTGTAAGATTGCGTGTAAGTCAAAATCTGACCATCGGCTAAAAGACTCCAGTTTTTAGTGCCATCTTCCCTGAGACCAATATCAACTGTTTGAACAATACCTCCAACTATGTTACCGGTGTTGTAGTTGAAACTGACTGTAGGATCTTCAGTCATGCCTTCCCAAGTTAGAGTTGGTTCAGCAGTGTATCCACTTCCATAATTTGTGATTGTCACACTTTCAACTGCATCGCCCGCAGTGTTCAACACCACCTCACCAGTTGCATTACCAGAAATATCAACGGTAACCACCCCACCTGCTGCGGGATCAACTGTGCCACCGTCTACTATAACAATTCCAGGATTGTTAGTATTGTTTCTGAGCTTAGAAGGGCCGCTGAAGTTATTAAAGTTTGTGTGAGTAAAATCAGACATCCATGTAGTATACTTAATCACTCCTGAAGGAGCGATAGTACTTTTAACATAACCATCAAAACCACGAGTTTGTAACATTATATCCGCATCACCGTCTTTGAATGCAATCAAATCGAT
>CALBPO010000188.1 GCA_937899295.1 uncultured Opitutia bacterium | reverse complement strand
GCCTAAGCCGCGTCGATCTATTTCTTACCTTCACCTCTTGCGGAGTGAGGGGGCGTATTAGAATCACTTGACCATCCACCGGCAGACCTAGGGCGTGAACTCATTGCAAGCATACGATCGTGATTGGCTTTCGGACTTCTCCAGACTCATTGGTATCGATGAAGCTGGACGTGGTTGCCTAGCTGGCCCCGTCGTGGCCGGTGCCTGTGTTTTCAGCCAAAAGCTTTTCGAGTCCCCAGACGCGCTTGCTCAAAGCGCACTCATCAACGACTCCAAACAATTGTCCGCCGAATCGCGTGAGTCTCAGTTTACAGTCTTGGAATCGCTCCGAGCTGAAGGTTTGATTGACTTCGCCGTTGCATCCGGATCAGTCGCCGAGATCGCTGAACACAACATCCTTGGGGCGACTCGTCTGGCCATGCAGCGCGCCATCGAGCAATTAGCTCAGCAGGCAGATGAATGGTCGCTACCTCACGTGGCTGCCGCTGACCCGCTCTTCAAGGTAGCTTCTGAGGTGAAGCTCATTGTTGATGGTCGCCCTCTGAAGCCCTTCCCATATGCCCACGAGGGCGTGATCAAAGGCGATGGTAAATCGCTCTCCATTGCGATGGCTAGTATCGCCGCGAAGGTCACTCGCGATCGTGAGATGCTGCGACTCGCTGAGAAGTATCCCGTGTATGGTTTCGCCCAGCATAAGGGATACGGCACCGCCGCTCATCGTGCAGCGCTGATTGAGCACGGTGCCAGTCCAATTCATCGCGACTTGTTTCTGCGCAAAGTGCTCGACTAAAAAGTAGTCCAAGCTTCTGAATTTTCTTTCACCCAGATGGCCTTGCAAACTTAGGCATTTTGAGCTAGCCGAGTTCTCGTAACTTGGACACCCTATGTGTTGTGAATTTACCAAATTTACTGACGCTCTCTCGCATCCCGATTCTTTTTGGGGTGGTGGGTTTTCTCTACCTGCCTTTCGCTGGGGCGAGTAGCTTGGCCTTCGTCTTGTTTATCATCGGAGCACTCACAGATTGGGCGGATGGCTACTATGCCCGTAAACAGGGGCTGGTTTCTAATTTTGGTAAGCTGATGGATGCCTTGACAGACAAAGTCTTTATGGTCGGGCTGTTCATCTCATTATTGGTCATTGGTATCTTGCCTGAGTGGACGCTACCACTGCTCCTGTTAATTTTGAGTCGTGAGTTCCTGATTACTGGCCTTCGACTAGTCGCGGCTAGTGACGGCGTTGTTCTGGCGGCTGAGAAGTCGGGCAAGCATAAGACTGTCTCTCAAATGGTCGCGGCGATACTACTGCTCTTTGCAGTCGCGATACGTGCTGACTTTTCTGAGCGATTACCTTCAATTGTCGGTGATGTAATCCATTGGTGTGGTTTGGGATTTTTCGTCCTTGCAACATTGCTGACGGTTTCGTCGGGTCTGCAATATATGGTCAAATACTGGTCGATTTTCACCGGAAGGAACGAGGACTAGCAGTGAGCTCGATTGACCCTTATATTTTTTGGACGCGCGCATTGTCCACGCCGCTTGTAGTGAATCTTGCTACAGTCGGTCCAGTCGGGCGGATTAGAAAGGCGCCTGGCACTTGGGGAAGTGTGGTTGGTTTGGCTTTCTATGCTGTTTTTTTTCATCATGCCACGCCGATAGGTTTTATCTTTTTAGCTGCGCTGAGTGCCTACCTGTCGGTGGCCATCTGCGATGCGGCGGAAAAACGTCTGCAAATGCGTGATCCCGGAATGATCGTGCTCGATGAGGTGGTGGCAGTGCCGCTTGTGTTTATCGGAATGGGTGGACAATCAGGCTTGATCGCAGAGCATGGTGGTTGGCCTGTCTTGTTGGCTGGCTTTGCGCTCTTTCGCGTATTCGATAT
>CALBPO010000187.1 GCA_937899295.1 uncultured Opitutia bacterium | reverse complement strand
GAAGAACTGGCGCGCGCCAAACCCGTCGTCCTCTCTAAAGTGCTCAAAACCCCCAGCAACGTAGACTTTGGTGTAACCGCTCGAGACGTCGTGACAGAGGTAAACGGCCAGACCATAAATTCCATTTCCGACCTCAAAGCTGCGCTCAGAAGGAGCACCGATGATTTTCACCGATTCCGATTTCTCGCTGCCGCTGAGGAAGCACTCGACATAGCCGATGCCCACAGAGCTGAGAAAATAATTTTGAAACAATACAACATCCCAAAAGCTGAAAGATTGGAGGTTCTTTATGATTAAATCGTCTTTCACTTTAGCCTTTCTTTTGATTGCTAGCTTTGGACTGGCTCAAGCGCGTGCCTTTACCCCAAAAGCCGCCGTGGTGGAGATTGAGATCACAAAAAAGACCTATGACTATCGTATGCCATGGGTCAGCCGAAATGAGCAGACCCATAAAAACGGAATCCTCATCGGACAAAATCAAATCCTCACCACAGCCGATGGTTTCTCAGGCCAGTATCTCTGCCGCATCACAAAAGGCGGCGAAAGTCGCCAATACACTGCCCAGATTAAGTGGATCGATTTCTATGCTAACATTGCGATGCTAGACGTGAGCGAGCCCATCTTTTGGCAAGATATGGAGCCAGTGAAGCTTGCCAAAAAAATCCCTCAGTCAGGGGATTTACAAATCTATCGTTGGCGATCAGGGCGCATCGAAGAGCGTGCCGCCGAGATCATCCGTCTCTACAACGACACCAACAAGATGAGCTTTCTACAGCATCTAAAGCTCTCTGCCTCATCAGAAATAACTGGCGCAGGTTGGGCAGAAGTTGTCTTCGACGGAGCGCAACTTGTCGGACTGACTGAATCGGCCAGCAAGGATAATCGTTTTAACATTTTACCCGCCCCCTTCATTATCAGCGTGATTGAGCACAATCAAAGCTCAGATAACCCAGGCCTTGGCACCTTCGACTTTCGTTGGATGAACGCCAAAAATCCCGCGCTACTAAAATCCAAAGGCCTTCTAAACATGCCAGATCGTGGGGTCGTCGTCACTGAGGTCGGGCGTCGCCGCTTAGCCCACAATAGCTTAAAAAGTGGTGATGTCATCCTCGCAATCGACGGCTTCGAAGTAGACAGCGAGGGTAAATACCTCGATCCCGACTACGGAAGACTCTCTATCTCTGGTCTCGCCACTCGTGCACACTCCGCCAAAGATATTATCTTCATGACGATCTGGCGCGATCAAGCTAAGCATAGGATTGCCTACACCCTGCCCCGTGCCCAGTTCAGCAAAAGCCTCATACCCAGCGAACGCTACGATGCATCCCCGCATTATTTAGTCGCCGGTGGCCTACTCTTTCAGCCGCTCAATGGCCCATTGATGCGAGCAATCGGTAAAAACAAACCCATCCTACTCGATTATTACAACGACCGCCCACCGCTCGAAGGGCGCGACGGCATCGTACTACTCAGCACAGTATTACCCGACGATTACAACCGAGGTTATGAGGATATACATTACATCATGGTCGACCAAATCAACGGCCATGTCATCCATACGCTAGAGGATGTCAAAGCCGCGCTCGCACTGCCTGAAGCGGGCTTTCACCGCATACAATTCATGCCTGATGAAGCTACACACCAAATTGTTCTCGACAGCACAGAGATGCCCGAAGCGACCGAGCGAATTTTGCAGCACTACCGTATACCTAAGCCCAGTTCGCTGTAGCCACAGCTTGGAGTCGTTGGTAGTCGTTAGGCCGAAAACGGAAACGTAACAGGCCCGTCATAGCCGTCTCGGGAATCTTCCACTACGACATTAGATCGTATACCGCCACGACCGCGCCATATCGTTTCAAGTCGTGCCCAACGCGGCTTACAGGTAGCATAAAGGTCTTCAAAAATCTGATTAGTGGCAGCCTCAAAGAAGATGCCTTTATTACGAAAACTGTGTAGATAGAGCTTCATTGCCTTGAGCTCAATGCAAACCTCGTCGGGTGCATAACTAAAGACGACAGTCGCATAGTCGGGGTGCCCCGTCATTGGGCAGGTTGAAGTAAACTCCTCCTGTATATGCTGGATCGTGTAATTGCGTTCTAGGTTCGGATTGGGAAAGGTTTCAATATCCATAGGACTTACTGTGCAGAGCTA
>CALBPO010000186.1 GCA_937899295.1 uncultured Opitutia bacterium | reverse complement strand
CTGGCCCGTAAAGAGGCCGATCGCTTCCATCATAACTATGTCGGCCCCGAGCACCTACTACTTGGTCTGATTAACCTCGGACAAGGTGTTGCTGTTAATGTGCTCCAAAAAATGGATCTTGATCTTCAGACGGTGCGCGCTGCTGTCGAGAAGCAAGTTGGCACTGGTCCAGAGAGTAAGCCGTCGGGTAACATTCCTTATACGCCACGCGTTAAAAAGGTATTAGCACTCGCGGGTAAAGAAGCCAAAGCCTTGAACCACTCATATGTCGGTACAGAGCACATACTCCTCGGCCTCCTTCGTGAAGGTGAAGGCGTCGCTGCGCGCGTCCTCAAATCCCTCGACGTAGATATTGAGCGCTGCCGGAATGAAATCCTTGCTGAGCTCGATCCAAATTTTTCAGTTGAGACTGGAGAGGCTGCAGCAGCAGGGTCCAAGTCTAGTGGTTCTGATGACAAGAAGGACAGTAAGACACCAGCTCTCAAAGCATTTGGTCGCGACCTCACCGAACTCGCTAAAAAAGGAGAGCTCGACCCAGTTATTGGACGCAGTGAAGAGATCCGCCGAGTAGTGCAGATTCTCTGCCGCCGTACCAAGAACAACCCAGTACTGATTGGCGAAGCCGGTGTAGGCAAGACCGCAATTATCGAGGGTCTCGCTCAAGAAATTTCCTCTGGCATCGTGCCCGAAATCCTTGCAGACAAGCGCCTGATTACTCTCGACCTCGCACTAATGGTCGCTGGAACTAAGTATCGTGGACAATTTGAAGAACGTATCAAGGCAGTCATGGATGAAATTCGTCGTGCCAAGAATGTTATCATCTTTATTGATGAACTTCACACGATCGTCGGCGCAGGCGCAGCCGAAGGTGCTATGGATGCGTCTAACATTTTCAAGCCTGCGCTTAGTCGTGGCGAGCTACAGTGCATCGGTGCGACTACATTGGCGGAATACCGCAAATACATCGAAAAGGACAGTGCGCTCGACCGCCGCTTTCAGTCCGTTAAAGTCGAGGCCCCTTCAATAGAGGACACAATCCTTATCCTTAGAGGTATCCGCAGTAAATACGAAGACCACCACAAGGTCGAATTCACTGATAGTGCGCTTGACGCTGCAGCTAAGCTCTCCGAGCGCTATATCACTTCACGCTTCCTTCCCGATAAGGCGATCGATATCCTCGATGAGGCTGGTGCTCGTGCCCGTATTGAATCACTTAAACAGCCACTCGAGTTCGAGACCATGTCCGCTGAGATAGATGAGGTCTGCATTAAGAAGGAAGATGCCATTGCTAAGCAGCATTTCGAAGGCGCGGCTAAATACCGCGATGAAGAGAAACAGCTACGTAAAAAACAAACCGACCTGATCGAAGAGTGGAAGAAGACTCGTGAAGAGAACCGCCTCGTCGTCGACGAAGAGGAAATGCTCCAGGTTGTCGCCGCATGGACAGGCATCCCACTCTCTAAAATGGAAGAGGCTGAGAGTAAGAAGTTGCTTAAGCTCGAAGCTCAGCTACAAAGCGAAGTCATTGGTCAGAGGATCGCGACCGAAGTCATTTCCAAAGCCCTTCGCCGCTCGCGCGCGGATCTTAAAGATCCCAAACGTCCGATTGGCTCCTTTATGTTCCTAGGACCTACGGGTGTAGGTAAGACGCTTCTTGCTAAAGTTTTAGCTGAAGAGATGTTTGGCGATAAGGATGCCATTATTCAGATTGATATGTCTGAATACATGGAAAAATTTGCCGTCTCCCGCCTTGTCGGTTCGCCTCCTGGCTACGTCGGTTACGAAGAGGGTGGCCAACTGACCGAAGCCGTCCGCCGAAAGCCCTACTCTGTTGTGCTCTTCGACGAGATTGAGAAAGCGCACCCTGACGTCGTTCAGTTGCTCCTCCAAGTGCTCGAGGAAGGCCGATTGACCGACAGCCTTGGTCGTAAGATCGACTTCCGTAACACCATTTTAATTATGACGTCAAATGTCGGTGCGGACATCCTCCAGCGCAATACTTCGATGGGCTTCGGAATCGAGAACAATGCCGAGAACGAGTATGAAAAAATTCGTGAAAAGATCCTAGATGAGACCAAGCGTGTCTTTAAGCCTGAGTTCCTCAACCGCCTGAACGATCTTGTCATCTTCAAATCACTCGCTCGTGAGGACATGACCGAGATCGTCGATTTAGAGCTACGAAATGTCGCTACTCGCCTCAAAGAGCGTGAGTTATCGTTCGACTTTTCCAAAGAATGCAAGGACTTCCTGATCGACAATGGGTATGACGAAAAATATGGGGCACGCCCACTACGACGCGCAGTTGAAAAGTATCTAGAGGACTCCCTCGCTGAAGCTATTCTAGCGGGAGAGATCAAACCAGGTGAAGTTATCAAAGTCACAGTCGACGAGGAATCCAAAAGTCTGGAGTTTAAACAAGATCAGCCCGTCTCCTCCTAAGCGCAAGGATGGGTGAAGCGCGTCCACCGGCAGTAAATGCTTAACTGTCTTTAGTAATAGCACGTGTGCTCTTTCAGGTAATTCTGGCTTTG
>CALBPO010000185.1 GCA_937899295.1 uncultured Opitutia bacterium | reverse complement strand
GAGAGTGACCAACCTGCAACTTACTACGCAGAGATCTACCGGGAAGATAACTTACAGGGCGGGCATGTGATCAAGCTCGGTGCGGGCAACGACGCTGCAGCTCGCCAAGCATTGGCCGCCTATCCTGACGGATTACAAGTGGGAGGTGGTATCAATCCTGAAAATGCCGCCGAGTGGTTGTGCGCGGGAGCGAGTCACGTTATTGTGACATCTTACTTATTTGACCTAAATGGTGCTTTTCTGCCCGGAAGATTGGATCAACTCATAGCAGAAGTCGGCAGGGAGCGCCTCGTCATCGACTTGAGCTGCCGTGCGAAGGCAGATGGGTGGGTCGTTGCCATGAATCGCTGGCAGAACCAGACCGATCTGCTTGTCGATGCCGCTACCATTGGGGAGCTGTCTGACTGCTGTTCAGAGTTTTTGGTGCACGCCGCCGATGTGGAAGGCAAATGCGAGGGCATCGATGAGCGGCTCGTGGAATTTCTCGGAAGCCATTGTCCAATCCCAGTTACCTATGCGGGCGGTGCGCGCTCCTTTGAAGATCTCGCTACAGTGGATCGGCTCAGCGAAGGCAAAGTTGACCTCACTATAGGGAGCGCACTCGATCTATTTGGTGGAATGCAGGTTCAATATGCCGATTGCGTGGCGTGGAACCGGCAAAGCTAATTCCTTACGATAGCCAGATGCTAGTCGTCACCAACAAATCGCATGGGCTGGGTCTGCGAAACATATTCGACAAAGCCGATCGTAGCATCACAATAGGGAACTATGAAAATTCAGCGTGTAGCTATGGCGATGATCATCGTCTTTTTGACCTTCTATTTGCTTTACCTCGGGCAGGCCTTGCTCTTACCCCTAGTCATTGCAGGGGCGATTGCGTATTTGATTAGCATCCTCGCGCATGCGATCACAAAACTGGCTTATAAAGGTTTTTCCGTGCCCAAGCCCCTAGCGATGATCTTCGCGATCGCGATCATACTCTTGTCGCTTTCTTATCTAATTCAGCTCATCACGGTCAATATTCAGAGTGTGATTAAGGTCGCCCCCGAATATCAGCAAAACCTTGAAGCTCTCTTTTTCAAAGCCTACAGCGTTTTCCGCGAAGGAGAAGTCCCCAATATACGTGAGTTCCTCAACCAACTTGATTTTGGTGCCTACTTGCAGAGCTTCGGTGCGACGGTCCGCGCGCTAGTTAGCAGTATGGGTATTATCACGGTTTACTTGATCTTTCTCCTTTTAGAGCAGCGCACTTTCGGCGACAAGATCAAGGGCATCATCCGCGACCCGAAACGCCAAGAAGACACCTTTGAGCTTATCAATAAGATGCGCTCGGATATTCGCTCCTACGTCGGGATTAAAGTGTTAACGAGTGCAGTGACTGGATTGATCAGCTACATGATCCTTAAACTCGTCGGTGTCGATTTCGCGAGCTTCTGGGCGGTTTTGATCTTCTTGCTCAACTTCATTCCCACCATTGGTTCGATCATCGCTACTCTGTTTCCCTCGCTGCTAACGCTTATACAGTTCCCTACGCTAGGCCCCTTCGTCGTGACAATCTCCGTGCTCACCGCTGTGCAGTTTTGCATCGGTAGCCTTCTCGAACCAAGGCTGATGGGTAATCGACTCAACCTCAGCCCGATCGTTATTTTGCTCTCTCTCGGCTTATGGGGCTCAGTCTGGGGCATCCCCGGCATGTTTCTCTGCGTGCCGATTACCGTGATCATTATGATCATCTGTTCCTATTTCCCTGGGACTCGACCCCTTGCCATACTGCTATCGGGGAATGGGAAGGTTGTGAGCGGCCTGAAAAAAGATCTTCCTTCTACGTAGAAGAACGGACTCCTGTTGACAAGGCAGGGCGCACTATTTTCTCTCAATTTTTAATGCCTGAATCAGTTTTATTTAATCAACTATGAAGCTTCTAGCCGCCAATCGCAGCGAAATCGCTGTTCGCATCTTTCGCTCGGCCACCGAGCTTGGTTACCGCACTGTCGCGGTTTATGCCAATGAAGACCGCTTCGGTGTCCACCGTTTTAAGGCGGATGAGGCCTACCTCGTCGGTAAAGGGCATGGGCCTGTCGCCGCTTACCTCGATATTCCCAGCATCATCGATCTTGCCAAGGCTAGGGGCGTCGACCTCATTCACCCCGGCTACGGTTTCCTCTCTGAAAATGCTGATTTCGCCCGCGCCTGTGAAGAAAATGGTCTCAATTTCGTCGGCCCCAGCGCGGATCTCCTTGGGCGGATGGGCGATAAGATCGAAGCTCGCAAAATTGCCGAAAAGGCCAAGGTCCCCACGCTTCCTGGCACTCAAGATCCCATTAGCGACCGCAAAGAAGCGGTCAAGACGGCCAAGAAGATTGGGTTTCCGCTCATTATTAAGGCAGCCTTTGGTGGCGGTGGTCGCGGTATGCGGGTGGTCAAAGATCCAAAAGATTTGATTCCACTCCTCGACGAAGCCCAGGGCGAGGCCGGCCGTGCCTTCGGCAACGACGCTGTCTTCCTCGAGCGCTATATTGGTCGGGCCAAACACATTGAAGTACAAATTATTGGCGATAAGCAGGGCAACGTCGTCCACCTCCATGAACGCGACTGCTCCGTTCAGCGCCGCCACCAAAAAGTCATCGAAATTGCCCCCTCTGTCGGCCTGCCGGACGAAGTGCGCCGTGACCTCTGCGAGGCTGCTGTTAAAATCGCTAAGTCGATCGGTTACTACAATGCTGGCACCGTCGAGTTCCTCCTTGATCTCGATACTCACGAATGGTTTTTCATCGAGATGAATCCCCGCATTCAGGTCGAGCACACTGTGACCGAAGTGATTACTGGGATCGATATCGTCCGCACTCAGTGCCTCATCGCGCAAGGACACAGCCTTTTTAGTGACGAGATTGGCATGCCTCCTCAGGATGAAGTCCCTCGTAATGGCTACGCGATACAAGCCCGCATTACGACGGAGGATCCCGAAAAAAACTTCGCGCCCGATTATGGTAAGATAGTCAACTACCGGAGTGCCGCTGGCCTTGGAATCCGATTAGATGGTGCGATGGGTGATACCGGGTCCGTTATTACCCCGTTTTATGACTCTCTCCTCGTCAAGTTGACCGCCTCCGCACGAAGCTTCGATCTCGCCATCCAGCGTATGGATCGCGCTCTGCGCGAGTTCCGTATCCGAGGGGTCAAAACCAATATCCCTTTTATCGAAAATGTCATTCACCACGACACCTTTTCATCGGGTCAGGCTATCACCACTCTGATCGATACCACCCCTGCGCTGTTTAATTTCAAGCGCCGCCGCGACCGCGCCACGAAATTACTAAAACTCCTCGGTGAGACCATCGTCAACGGCAACGAGCAAGTCAAAGGACGCCCCGTGCCTATTATGGACTTGCCCGTGATCTCCCCCGATTTCGATCCTAAGGCTAAAAAGCCTGCAGGTACTAAGGACTATTTGACCAAGCACGGCCCCGAAAAATTTGCTGAATGGATGCGTCAGCAAAAACGCCTCCTCATCACCGACACCACAATGCGTGATGCGCATCAGTCCTTGCTGGCTGCTCGTATGCGTAGCGTCGACCAACTCGAAGTAGCAGACGCCATTGCCCAACACGGTGATAAACTTTTCAGTCTCGAGTGCTGGGGTGGTGCCACTTTCGACACCTCTATGCGTTTTCTCCATGAGAATCCATTCAAGCGTCTTCGTCGCCTGCGTGAAGCAGGAAGTGGACCCTGGAATAACCGCCATGCCGGCAGGGCCGGGTACACATCGGCAGGACTGTAGGCCTGCAGCTTTGGCAAATACCCTTTCATATATTTACATAAAAATTGAC
>CALBPO010000184.1 GCA_937899295.1 uncultured Opitutia bacterium | reverse complement strand
GCTCCGAAACCGAAATCAGTGATAAATTTCAACTCCCCTGTGCCAAAATCGAACTGCTGGAAAAATGTAGAGCTGCCCACTAGAGCGATTGAGATCAACAGCAATGAGTTGAAAAACTTTTGTCGCACGGCCTCCAAGAAAGTCGTGCCTGCGATCAAGCGGATGCGTGTGAATGAATCGATGATATTCATACTACTTCACCCCCCTTCCTGCTTGTTCACATGTTCATTCTCGCGCTCATGAACTTCCTTAAGGAAATAAGCATCTAGGCTCAGCCTCGGCTTCTCAACTCTAGCTAGACGTCCGCCTTGCGCCTTGATCTCTGCTTCAACTACCGCACGGCCCTCGGCGCTGAGTCCCTGCACAACGAGCGATTCGGCATCTTTTTCTTCGACTAGATCGTCGATCCGTCCCTCGCGCACGAGTTTTCCACGGTGAAGAATCGCTACGCGGTCGCAAAGCCCTTCGATTTGCGCGAGCAAATGAGAGGAAAGTAAGACAGTTTTCCCACGGCGTTTAAGCTCGCGGACAATTTCTGCGATTGCCGCCGAACCAAGTGGGTCGACTCCAGCAGTGGGTTCATCCAGTATAACGAGTTGGGGATCATGCACCAAGGATTGTGCAAGTCCAATGCGCTGAAGCATACCTTTCGAGTAGGTGCCAACCCTGCGGTCGGCAGCCTCGGTCATCCCGACAAGCTTAATCACTGAGTCAACCGCCGCATCGATTTTCGCCCGCGGCACCATACAAATACGTGCGTAGTAGCGCACGAGTTCGCGCCCTGTTAGATAACGATAAAAATAAGGTGCCTCAGGCAAAAAACCAACACTACGGCGGGCATCGACTAATTTACTTGGCCTACCATAAATCTCGCAAGTGCCCTTCGAGGCTTCAAGCAGACCTAATATAATTTTAATCGTCGTGCTCTTGCCGGAGCCATTAGGTCCGAGCAGTCCGAAAATCTCGTTATCGCCCACTTCAAGACAGAGATCATCGACGGCGCGCAGCTTTTTACCGCGCATGCCGACGGCGAAATCTTTGGTTAAATTCTGGATGCAAATTGCGGAAGTAGACATTAGGTGATTACTGTTCGATGCGGAAATTTCTGCAAGCGCGGTCGCCGATACCTGTTTTGATTTCAGTCTCTTTAATGTAGTTTTTCAACTCAGACTCCACTTCGGACTGAAAGGCGACCACCTCGGTCTCTTCTCCTTCGGCGTAAAGATGCACTCGGCCGTCGGTAATGTTTTTGTGGCTTTTTTGAAGGCGTCCCACTTGCGCCCGACCGCGCCCAAAGGGGGGCGTAGCGCCAAGGATAGAAAAGTAATACGCGCGCGGAAGGCGCGGTTCGTCGCCCG
>CALBPO010000183.1 GCA_937899295.1 uncultured Opitutia bacterium | reverse complement strand
TGGCGCCTAGTCGGCTACACTGCAGAGAGCCGTGTTTGCCATAAACCTTGCACCGTCTCTGGTGGCGGTAAATCCGAAATCTCAAAGCCAATCACTGACGCTATTATCTCGGGTCCCGTCTTTGTCAAAGATTTCGAAAAGGACTTCGATCTCGCCGAAGAGATCATCAATAAAGAATATGGCCAACGTTTCTTAAATAAGAAGAAGAATACCACTACCGGTCGCCAATTACTCAGCAACGACCGCTCTCTCGGCTCCGTAATTAAACTCCTTACTGTATCAAAGGGTGAATACACTGAGGATTATAATATTTGGCTTAAATCCATTCCTCAACACGTCAAAGAGCTTGTCCTAATTATTAAGCGCTACTACAAAAATGATTGGGGTAGTGACTGGCGTAAGCGCTTCAGCGTCGACCTAATCAACGGTATACCAGGCAACTTCCTTCGCTACCGCGAGCAGCAAATGCTCACCCACTATCTGCGTATCGGCTACACCAGTAAGGGTTCTTGGCGTACTTTTGGACTACGCAAGGACTTCACCCCCGCAGCCAAGATCTCTCTCGAAGACGATATTACCGCTTCCACCGTTGCACCCAGTGCGCAGCTTAGCAGCCTACCTCCCGGTTGGTCGCTGCCCTCCGCGAAGTTCGTGCATAACTGCGAGTATCGCTTCTTCCAGCGCCCCGACGACGCTGTCATCCGAGGCTATGACCACGCAGCTGAGGCCGACCTTAGTTCCTTTGGTAGCTTCCTTAGTAACTATGAGCCACTCGATCGCGAGTTTGCTAAGAACGAAACCGAAGATGCCATCCGCTTCACCCAATACACCGATCCGATGCGCAACATGGTAGTCGATTTCGACAAAGCCAACTCGCCTGACTACTACTCGACCAGTGCCTACCCTCGCATCGTCGATGGTAAGCCGACCAAGAATCCGCGCTACCTTCAAGTCCGCCCCGACTTAAAGGACCCACGCGCGCTTTACCTCGCCGATTTAAGCTCACGCCTCTACCGCCGTCAGGATTCCTCTTCACCGCTGCTCCGTCCAGTCACTTCGATCCTTCCCGGTCGTCGTAACAACCCGGCCGAACCCGATGCAGGCGTTAAACCGCTCTGTGTGTTCAACCCGATCCACCACATGGAACTCCCAGAGCTCTTCATGGAGTACACCGCCAGCATCACTGGCAAATCTCCCTCCACCACGGGTGCTGGCTCCGAAGGTGCGCTCACCAAGGCACCCTTCAATGCCCTTCCTCCGATCTACGATCTAAACAATGCACTGGTCTCCTACCTCGTCACCGAGCAGCCTGCCTTCATCACTTCGGCTGGCTATGTTGGCCCTAAGTATCGAGTCGATCACGACATCAGCCTCCTCGTCCCCGAGATCTGGTGCCGCCTCAAGCCTGAGGAGACCGATCCAAAGTGGATGCTAGAGCACGGCTACCTAGAAAAAGTCGAAGACTTCGAGCACAAGGGCGAAATTGTGTTAGCTAGCCGGATCGGCTACCGTATTACAGGGAAATTTGCTCGCATCTTCTTCGGTCGCGTATTCAATAATCCGACCTCTGTCCTCGACGAGGCAATGCTCAAACCCGAGCTGCAATGCATGGATACTTTCGTCGAAGGTATGAATACTATTGTGGCGGCGCACAAGCAATCCGCAGAGCACTACTTCGCCGACGGCTCAATCGAAGACGCCTGCCCACCCCTCAAAGCCCTACTCCATATCATGAGAGACGGACACTATAACGGTGAAGGCCTAGACTCGCCCAAAGATCGCAATCTCTACAACAGTAA
>CALBPO010000182.1 GCA_937899295.1 uncultured Opitutia bacterium | reverse complement strand
TAGCCACGTGCTAGTAAGCGATCGATCAGATAGCTGCCAACAAATCCCCCGCCCCCTGTGACTAATACATTCATCGAATAAAATTATTTCAGCGCATATTTCCGCGCAAGCGACAAACGATGGATCTTAGCATTATGCCGCACATCCACAGGGAAGTTTGCCTCAAAAAAGAAGTCTTTGATTGCAATTGTCTGTGTATTTTTCTGCCCAAGCTCTCTGAGTGACTCAATGAAACGCGCGCGCTCGTCAGTTGACTTAGGAAAAGCAGACTTTTCTGGTTCGATCACGATAGCAGGTCGTCCCTGGCACAAATCGATCAAGGCAGAGCGGTAGACCCATGGATGGGCGTTAAAAATAGCTTCGCAACAATCGGTATACATCGCACCCACTTCCGTCATTACTCGCTCTAGTTTACGACCACAAAACCAGAGTCGATCCGAATCATCTAGCCGACCCATATCCCCCATACGATGCCACTGCTTCGCGCCATCCACGATCTTCGAGTCCGCATCCGCATCGGGTAAATAATCGTAGCCGCGAGTTACAGAGGCACCTTGAACAATAATCTCTCCAATCGAACCCGCGGGTAAATCCACTACCTTCTCAATCGTAGCAATTGAGCCATCGGTCGGCTCTACAATGCGCACCAACACATTGGGTAAGGGACGCCCCACGCAAGTTCCCTCCCCTTTTTGCGTGCGGACGGCAGTTTGCTCTAACACCTCCGTCGCAGAAATCGAACTCACAGGCAACGCCTCTGTTGCTCCGTAGGGCGTATGGATTTCGCCGTTCGGAATAATCGCGCGCATCTTCGCCATCAGCGCTGGCGGCACCGGCGCACCCGCCATCAAAATGCGACGAATTGTAGGCAAAGTAATCGATTTGCGCTCGCAATACCGTGCGATCTTAATCCACAGAGCGGGTGAACCAAAACTATTCGTGACCGAATTCTGCTGGATCGCACGCACAATTTGCTCTGGGTCGACGGAGGCTGGACGACTCGGATTCATATCTGGCACCACCGTGCACATGCCCAGCGCCGGATTAAAAAGTGCAAATACTGGTAACATCGGCAGATCCACCTCGCCTGGCTCGATTCCATATTGGCGGCGAATTGCCTCCACTTGTGCAAGAAACATACCATGCTCATAGAGTACGCCTTTGGCCGCACCAGTCGAACCAGAGGTAAATAAAATTGCCGCCAGTTCATCTTCCGCAGAATCAACTACCTCGAAAGCACCATGACTTTTAAAACCACCAATCTGTTTTTCAAAGTCACGCCCTACACAGATCTTAATATCGACCCCACGAAAGCTTGGGCGTAATAAACGAGCGCTCCAAATGGCTGGCGGAATGCCGACCAGTGCCATTGGTTTTGAGTGGCGCACACAACGAAGAAACTTTTTTAAGCCCATTCCTGGATCGATCACGATCGGCACCGCGCCCATCTTAAAGAGCGCAAAGACAATTCGAATCAAATCCAGTCCGGGTCGCACCATCAATAAGACCCGCGAGCCACGCCGTATACCTTTCGTTAAGAAATAATGTCCTGCGGCCGAAGCCTCCGCTTCCAATTCAGCAAAGCTACGCTCTGCATAAAGGATCGCCCCGTCGCTGTCATGACTTAAAGGAGCGCGCACCGCAGCCGCTGTCGGTTGAGTGACCGCTTGCTGAGCAAGGAAATGGGCAACGTTGTAAGCCATCTTCTGAATATAAGAACACTAGCGCATTCCGCTGTGACGGCTAGCGTTTTTTGAAGAATAAAGGCTCAGCTCCGGGCGGGGGCTAAAGCGCCCACTCGCAGTTAGCTATAAGGATTGGTAGCCTTCGTCCTGCATCTCCATCCATTCTTGACGAATCCATTTCCGACCCATGCCATAAGCTTATGCCAGATACTGTTGCAGTCATCGATGTGGGCAGTAACTCGATCAAGTTACTGGTCGCTCGTGCGGGAGCTAAGTCAAACAGTCTCGAAACGCTCTGCAGCGAAACCATCGAGACGCGAATCAGCGGCGGGATCAGCAGTAAATTGCCTAGCTTAAACGAAGACGCAATCACCGCGGGTACTACCACGATCGCCAAACTGCAAAACATGGCGCAAAACTACCAGCCAGATCGCACTGTAGTTGTTGCAACGAGTGCGGTTCGCGATGCCATTAACGGCGATGACTTCGTACAAAACGTTGCAGAAGGCACGGGTTTACAGATGCGTACACTCAGCGGCACGGAAGAGGCCAACTATATCGGGCAAGGACTCAGTTGCGACCCTGCCATTTCGGACATGGCGAGTTTTATTCAGACCGACATTGGCGGAGGCAGTCTTGAGCTCATTCGCTTTGAAGCCGGTCAGATTCAACAAGCCATCTCCCTGCAACTCGGCGCAGTCCGACTGACGGAGCGTTTCGTAGAAGACGCAGATGCCCCACTCACCCTAAAAATCGAAGCATCCATCCGTAGATACGTCACCGAGCAACTAATGAGCAGCGACTTCGACTTCAGCCCCGCCGAACTCCCGCTCATCGGGACGGGTGGAGCCTACACCGTAAGCCGCGCCATGCTCCTCGTCGAAACGGACTCTGACATCGAGCGTTCTTCACCGCATCTCGAACGATCTACTCTCAGCCAGTTAAAGAACAAGCTCGCCCCACTCGCGCTCCAGGAGCGCCTAAGTATCCCCCATCTCCCCGCCGCCCGTGCCGACATCATGCCCACCGCATTGATCACCATTGATGCCTTGCTCGAAGTCGCCAACCGCTCCAGCCTAACCCACTCCTTCTATAATCTTCGTTACGGAGTCGCTGCCAATCTGCTAAAACAACAAACGAAATGGCGACTTTAGTCGCTATATTTCGGCATATCATCTCCAACTTATAGGTGGCTGAAACCGCTACCGCCCAGTCCATCATGGCCAAACTCTACTTCTACTACTCTGCAATGAACGCGGGCAAAAGTACCGTACTCCTTCAGTCGAGTCACAATTACCACGAACGTGGCATGAAGACCCTCCTGCTCACGCCCGTCATTAATCAAAGGGACGGTAAGGGCAAAATCGCGTCGCGAATCGGCCTGACGAAAGAAGCTAAGTCCTTCAATCAAGAAGACGATTTACTGCTCCTCATTAACGCCACCCACGAACAAGCTCCCATCGCCTGCGTCTTGATCGACGAAGCCCAATTTCTGACCCGCCCTCAAGTCGAACAGCTGGCCAAAGTGGCTGACCAAGCTGGCATACCTGTCCTCTGCTACGGCCTTCGCACCGACTTCCAGGGCAATCTATTTCCGGGTAGCGCGGCCCTCCTCGGCTGGGCAGATAACCTGATCGAGCTCAAGACTATCTGCCACTGCGGTCGCAAAGCTACCATGAATCTCCGCACCGATGCCGAAGGCAAGCCAATCAAAGAAGGCGAACAAGTCGAAATCGGTGGTAACGAACGCTATGTCGCCATGTGTCGAAAGTGCTTTGTCGAAGCAATGTCTTAGCGGCTCTCCACTTTCTGCACCTCAATTCAACTCATGAACGAATACGAACTACTCGACAGTGGCCACGGGCGCAAGCTGGAACGCTTCGGCAAGGTCACCCTTGACCGTCCCTGCGCGCAGGCTGTCTGGAACCCAAGCCAGCCTGTGCTTTGGAAGCAAGCCGATGCCTTCTTCACCCGTAAGCAAGGTCTCGAATGGCGCGGTCGTGATAAGCTGCCCGACTCTTGGATCGCAGAAGTCAAGGGCGTCAAGATGAAGCTTTCTACCACAGACTTCGGCCACCTTGGCGTCTTTCCTGAGACCCACGCCATGTGGGAATGGATACGTGACACCCTCAGAAAGGAAACCACTGAGCGTCGTGAGCCACTCAACTTCCTCAACCTCTTCGCCTACTCTGGTGGTGCCACCCTTGCCGCAGCACAAGGCGGCGCTCATTGCTGTCACGTTGACGCCTCAAAAGGTATGGTCGCATGGGCACGAGAGAACGCCAAACTGAACGGACTTGAAGGCCACCCTGTCCGCTGGATTGTGGACGACGTCAATAAGTTCCTTGCCCGCGAGATTAAACGCGGCCGCCGCTACGATGCCATCCTTCTTGACCCACCGTCCTTTGGTCGCGGAAAAGGCGGCGAGCTCTACAAGATTGAGCACGCTCTCTTAGAAACCTTGCAACTCGTACGAAAAGTAATGAGCGATCAGCCCTGCTTCCTTTACCTTACCAGCCACACACCCGGCTTCACTCCAATTGCATTGAAAAACTTGATACAACAGCTACTGGACAAAGGCCGACTAGATTGTGGCGAGATGCTCTTGACAGGAAAAGAGAGCGCCTTCGACGTCCCCAGCGGCACTTGGGCTAGGTGGGAGAGGTAATTGCAACAGACATCGCCTTCGAGTAGCGCGCCCTGGCTTGGTAGTCTCAAAGCAGCCCTCACAGCAAGTCGGATAGGAAGAAATACCGACTAATTGCTCGTATCGAAGTATTTGTCTTGATATCTAACTTATTACCTAAATTTTATCTTTATATCAAGATTATGGCGAAATTTTTATACCTTGCTCAATTCCTGGCTGCGCTGACCTAATTTGCGCATAAGACCTGCGAATTGTATGCGCTCATCCTCTGAGAATTCGATAAATAACTCATCCAGATCCTCGGCATGCGCTGTAAAGGCCTCTTGGATCAAACTCATACCCTCATTAGTCAGATGAACCAGCACGACTCGGGCATCGCCTTCACTTCGCTCACGGACAACTAGCCCCTTTTTCTCAAGTCGCTGAACGGCCGTCGTCATCGACCCACTCGTAAGCAGCACTTTTTCCCCGATTGCATTGACCGGTAAAGCGCCCTTATGGAGCAATACCTCAAGCACGGCATAATCCGAAAGGGTAGCAAAGCCTTGCGCAGCGATGCTCTGATGGTCATAGCGCATGGCTGCATGTGAAGCTTTCCAAAAAAGAAGGAATAAGTGTGAGCCGGAATTTTGGTAAATTTTTGGCATGCACTCACCCTCCGCCTATTTAACTTGATGTCAAGTAATAATTGGGAATTCGCGACTCCCCTTTTCAAATTTTCCCACAAAAGAGAAATTTTTTCCCTCGACTAGTCGCCATCGCTTATCAGCTCTAAGTGAAGCGATTGTGGGTGTGGGCGGGCATGCAAGCCATACGGCTAATCTAAACAGCCTTTGCTTTTTCGTAGAGCCACTTGTCCATCTTGTTGGCAGTAATGACGCCATAATTCATAGTGCCAAGCCAGCCAGACATAATGATACCGACGGAACCAGCGTGATAAAGGCCTTCGATCTGGTCGGAGAGCTCCATCGAGACCTTGAGACCTTCAAACTTGGTGCCAAAAGAAGTGCCCTGCATCGACTTAGTGTAGTAGTTCACTGTGCGTGGAGTCGCCGCTTCGATGTGATCAATCTTGTCGCGCACGCCAGGAATAAAAGACTCCAGGCTACTGACGCACTCTTCGCACATGCGGGCTTTTTCGGCCTGATATTCCTCTTCGGAGAGGTCGTTCCACTCATCCCATTGGGCGTTAAGCGAGGCCACCACGGTGTAACGATCTTGGGAGAGATGCGGGCGCGTCTCTGGATAGTAAACCGAAAAGGTGTGGCTGCTCGTTTTGATCGAGGTCAGCTCGCCGATGGAATACTCGGCCGCTTTAGAGGTGAAGACGAGGTCGCCGATATTCGGAATCGTTTCGCCCTTTTTGATGCCCATGTAGACTTGGCAAGAGCTGGTATTGTTACGCACAGCTTTAGCCTCGGCGACGAAGTCTTCGCTAAACTTATTTTCGCCCACGAGGTATTCGATCGTGTTGCGTACGTTTGCGTTGGAGAGTACCGCCTTACATTTTATGCGACGAACGGGGAATTCTTCTTCGCCCGTATTCTGGCTGCGTACGCGGATACCGACGACTTTCTTATCGTCCACATCGACGCCCTCGACGAGTGCGCATTTGCGTACCTCGCAGCCGTTATTTTTAAGCTCGGCTACCATTTTTTTAATTAGGGTGTCAGTACCGCCCTGGAAGGTGAAGACCCCCTTACTCATGAAGTTGGAAAAGACAATGCCGTAAGTGATAGCTGGGTCATCAACGTGCGATCCATTGGCGTAGGAAATCGGCTCCATCAAAAGACGGTGCACATCGCTGCGCCCTGGGAAAAACTCTTCGAACATTTCACCCGTAGTCTGCGTGTTATCATCATAGAAGTTCATCTGGCGCAGATGCGTGTAGAAAGCCTCCACTTTCTCGCGGTCTACCTTGAAGTCGTTGACCAAAATATTAGTGAAGTCTTCGCGATCAAAAGATGTCCAAACATTCATCTGCGGGTTGATGAAGCGAACGTCCTTGAGCTGATGAATTGAGTCGGCGATCTCTTTGGTCCAATACTTACGACAACTTTTGACCATCCCATAAGGGAAGCCGTGTAGGGAGATATCGAAAATGTGGCCACCCGGGCGCTTGAACCAAGTAGCGAGGCCGCCGAATTGGTAATGATGCTCCAGTAGCAGCACCTTGTGTCCATTTTTCGCAAGATAGTTCGCCCCAGTCAGTCCGCCTAAACCGGAGCCCACGACTACAACGTCGTATTCATCTTCGATCCCTTCAAGCCAATCTTTTGCCATAATTTTTAATATTTAGGTATTTTTAAGTTAGTACTTAGACGAAGCGCGACAAGCGCTGAGATTTGAAATCACTCATCCATTATGAACTGGAGAGTACGTCGAGCAAAGCACCTAGTTTCATCTCAGTCTCGCGCATCTCTTTATCGGGATCGGAGCCTTCGACAATGCCCGCGCCTGCATAGAGGCAAGCCTTTTTACCCTCGATCAATGCGGAACGAATGCCGACCACCATTTCGCCCTCGTTTAGGTGATTGAACCACCCGACCACACCCGCGTATAGGCCGCGGTCGATTTGCTCCAAGTCGGCAATGCAGGGTAGCGCCGCTTCACGCGGGGATCCACCTACAGCTGGAGTCGGGTGCATTTCGGGTAAAATGTCGAGCAGATGAACAGCCTCGCCCACTTCTGCTTCGATCCGAGTCCTTAGGTGTTGAACATTTGCAAGGAGTAACAGCTGAGGATTGGACTCGGCCTTGCCCTCGACACCGACTTTTTCGAGACGCCGGAGGATGGAATCGCGCACGCAGATGTGTTCGCGCAGATCTTTGCCACTTTCGAGTAAAGCGCGGGCATGTTTAGCGTCCTCGCTGGCGGTCTGCCCACGTGGCGCAGAACCAGCGATCGCCTCGGTCAACAAGCGGCCGTGTCTTATCTGAAGCAGGCGCTCGGGCGTCGCCCCGATAAAGCTACTGGACGTATCTCCCGAAAAAGAAAAGGTGAAGCAGCCCGCGAAACGCTCCCGCAGGCGGTTCAAGGCATCGAGCGGCTGCCATGGGCGATCCCCAAGCAATTCGATACTGCGCGCCAGCACAATCTTTTCATAGGCACCCTCCTTGATCGCTTCGAGCGCACATTCAACGGCATTAGGATACACCCCTGACGCCAGCTTGCGACGCGACTCAATCTTTGGCTGGGGCGATGGCTCTTTTACCTCGTTTGGCAGATAGTCAAAGGCGCCAAACTTACGATAAGCTCCCCAAACTCGCACAACCAAGCTATCGATATCGGTATCGGCTTCGATTTTGAGATTAGCGACCGCACCATATTTGCCTTTTGAGCGAGACACTTGCCAGCGCGGGAGAAACACGGTGGCGGCAGGAAAGGCGGCTCCTTCCGGGACGGAATCATCAAAACTAAACGCGGTAAAAAAGTGCGGGCCGGTAAAAGCTTCGCTTAGATCACCCACCGCAATGGTGTTCTCTAGTATCTCTTCGGCAAAGGCTTTGACCAAAGCGAAACGCTCAACTCCATTGAATCGCCCCTGTACCACCGCCTCAGCCGCGGCGACCGCTTCGTCGTCAGCTGCCCGTTCGATATAGCAATGTAACTCTTCAGGCTCGTAGATTGACTGCAGCACCGCCAGCGGCGCAATATGCTTTACTGCCAGCGAGATACTTGCGATCTGAAAATGCCCCTTGGCCCGCGCCGTATCGCGGCAAGCCTCTAGAAATTGACGTAGCGCGCCCTCATCGCGCTCAGGTAACATACTGGAGGGAATAATTTGCATTCAAAGGAGAGAAATCAAGATGCGTGAAACCGCAACCTCCGTCTTGTTTGTTTTAATCTCACTCCTAATCCTGAGCGCGGAGAGGACTCAGTTTAAAAGCATGAAAACGATTAAGAATTTGCCCCAGCCTAAGTTCTAACTTCTAACTTCTTACAAATATGTCTCCTTTTCCAGAAATCGATTTTAAAGCCGAACTTAACGTAGAGCAATACGCCGCTGTGACCGCACCCCCGGGGCCAGCCCTCGTCTTAGCTGGTGCGGGTTCGGGCAAGACACGCACCCTCACCTATCGCGTGGCTTACCTCCTACACCAGGGCGTGCAAGCTTACGAGATCCTCCTACTCACCTTCACCAATAAAGCCTCCCGTGAGATGCTGGAACGGGTCGAAGACCTCACTGGGGTTCCTCGCCGCGCACTTTGGGGTGGCACCTTCCACAGTATCGCTCAACGGATCCTTCGCGTGCACGGTGACCTCGTCGGGCTCCAACGTAACTACACCATCCTCGATCAGGGCGAAGCAGAATCGATTCTAAAAAACGTCATTCAGGCGACCGATGGCAAGTTCATCAAAACCAAGAACAACCCGAAACCCAAAGTCATCGCTGATCTGATCAGCTACGCTCGCAACACCTGCCGCCCGCCGCGCGAAGAAGCTGACAATCGTTACCCTTTTCTCGACGGCATGGCATCGAAGATCGATCAATTCTACAAGGCTTACATGAAAGCCAAGCTCGACCAGCAAGTAGTCGATTACGATGATCTGCTGGAATACTTTCTGAAGCTCCTCCGCGAGCACCCGGAGATTCGTCGGCAATACCAAGACCGTTTTAAGCATGTTCTTGTCGACGAATTTCAAGACACTAACCGTTTGCAGTCCGACATCGTCGACCAATTGGCTGGCCACCACCAAGTCATGGCCGTGGGCGACGATGCGCAGTGCATCTACACTTGGCGCGGCGCAGACTTCGACAACATTATGCAGTTTGAAGAGCGCCACCCAGGTGCGAAGATTCACAAGATTGAGACCAACTACCGCAGTTCCCCCGAGATCCTCGATTTTGCCAATGCCGTGCTTGCCTCGCAGCCTTCGGGCCTAGGCTTCTCCAAGGAGCTACGTCCCGTAAAACCCAAACGCGATCGCCCCTACTTCGTCCCTGTCATGGATACACGCGGACAAGCTAAGTTCATCATCGAGCGGATCGAGGGCCTGATTGACGAAGGCCGCCAGCTCTCCGACATAGCCGTGCTCTACCGCGCACACTTTCAGGCAATGGATTTACAGATGGAACTAAGCCGCCTGAACATCGACTACCAGATCACTAGCGGTGTGCGCTTTTTCGAACAAGCCCACATTAAGGACTTCGCCGCCCAGCTTCGCTTCGCCTCCAACCCTGCCGACGTCTCGGCCTTTGCTCGTTTTACCTGTCTTCTACCCAAAGTTGGCCCCAAGACTGCCGAACGCATCCATAAGTTTACCCGCGAACGAGCCGAGAAGCTGGAAAAGAATTTCTGCGATGTACTCGTCTCCGAAGAAGTGCTCAAAAAAGTGCCTGCCGATGCCAAGGAAGAGTGGCCATCACTCGCCGAGACGATCCGAGAAATCTCCGCCGCGCTGACCGAGCAGTCACCCGAAGAAATTATCCAGCTCGGTCTTGATGGCTGGTATAGCAGCTACATCCGTGAGATCTACCCCAACTGGACGGACCGCGCCGATGATCTGCAAAGCCTCGTCAGCTTCGCCAGCCGCTACGAAACGATGGAAGAGATGCTCGCGCAATTAGTGCTACTCGCCTCCGAAAGCAACGAGCGCAGCCCCGAAGAGCAGCGGAACTGCCTACGTCTGACGACTATCCACCAAGCTAAAGGCTTAGAGTTCCCCGTCGTCTTTGTGATCGGCCTCGCCGACGGCACCTTTCCGCTCAAACGAACAATTGATGAGGGAGACCTCGAAGAAGAGCGGCGCCTCTTCTACGTCGCAGTCACACGCGCCATGGAGGAGCTTTACCTTAGCTATCCCATGCTCAACAACCAAGGCAACCAAGTCATGCGTCTCAACCCGAGCCGCTTTATCCAGGAAGTCGACCCGAGTCGATATGAGACCTTAAGGGTCGCGCCGGCGCGGCGCTATTAATTCGCACAACAGGTAGTATCGCTCGTCCCGAACGCTGCTACCTTCTACGGCCCTTGGCCAGTTTCTGGGCGATGAGGAACTGAACACTCTTTTCGAGGGCTTCAAGCTGTTCGTAATCGACGCCCTCTTCCTCAGCGATACGAAGGGCTTCTTGCGCTTTGGTTTGTGCCAGTTCAACTGCGCCGAGGTCGATTTCGGCGACGTCTATGGCGGCTTCGGTTAATACGGAGATCGTATTACCCAAGACCTTAGCGAAGCCGTGATCGACGGCGATGAACTCTGTGCCGCTCTCCTTGATGACCTTTAACTCGCCAGCGACGATCTTCGTCACAATAGGAATGTGCCCGGTTAAAATACCGGCTTCACCCGACTCGGTCGGTAAGACGACTTGACTGGCCTCAGTGCTGAGGACTTTTGCATCGGGTGTAATGATTTCTAGAGTGATCATTGTGATTAAATTAGGATTTTGGAAATGGCTTCTTCCTTCCTATTTCTTTTATACAGAAGCTTGCTGCCGATTACCCCTTTTGGTTGGCATCGATCGCCATTTCAATACCGCCCTTCATGTAGAGGTCATTCTCGGCTAGGTCGTCGCACTCACCATCCAGGATCATTTTGAAGCCTTTAATCGTGTCCGCGGTAGAAACATACTCCCCAGGTGTACCGGTGAAGACTTCGGCCACATGGAAGGGCTGTGAAAGGAACTTTTGGACCTTACGAGCGCGGTAAACGGTTTGCTTGTCCTCAGGGGAAAGCTCATCGAGTCCGAGAATCGCAATGATGTCTTGTAGATCCTTGTAGCGTTGAAGCACGTTTTGAACACCGCGGGCGACCGTGTAATGTTCTTCGCCAACAATGGCTGGGTCGAGTGCGTTGGAGATCGAAGCAAGGGGATCCACCGCTGGGTAGATACCGAGCTCCGCGATGGAACGCTCCAAAACAATGGTCGAGTCCAAGTGCGCAAAGGTGTTGGCTGGGGCAGGGTCAGTCAAATCATCGGCAGGGACATAAACGGCCTGGAAGGAAGTAATCGAACCCTTCTTAGTGGAGGTAATGCGTTCCTGAAGGTTGCCCATTTCCTGAGAGAGTGTGGGCTGGTAACCCACCGCAGAGGGCGAGCGACCGAGTAGTGCAGAAACCTCAGCACCCGCTTGAGAGAACCGGAAAATGTTATCCACGAAGAGGAGAACGTCTTGGTTCTTTTCGTCGCGGAAATACTCAGCCATAGTGAGACCAGAAAGAGCGACACGCATACGTGCACCTGGAGGCTCGTTCATTTGACCATAGACCAGAGCCACCTTTGAGTTCGCGATGTCCTTTTGGTCGATAACACCTGCATCCGACATTTCGTGGTAAAGGTCATTACCCTCACGAGAGCGCTCACCTACGCCGGCGAATACGGAATAACCACCATGCGCCTTCGCGATGTTGTTGATCAGCTCCATGATGACAACGGTCTTACCGACACCCGCACCACCAAAAGCGCCCACTTTACCACCCTTTGTGAACGGGCATATAAGGTCGATGACCTTGATGCCAGTCTCGAGGATCTCGGCATCTGTTGCTTGGTCAACAAGTTCAGGAGGGAGACGATGAATCGAGCGACGCTCGTCTGTTGCGACTGGGCCTTTCTCGTCCACCGTATCTCCGGTAACGTTAAAGATCCGGCCGAGAACGGCTTCTCCTACTGGAACTGAGATCGGAGAACCTGTTCCGACAACCTCCATCCCACGAACTAGGCCGTCAGTCGAAGTCATCGCAACAGCGCGGACAAGACCTTCGCCGAGGTGCTGTTGCACTTCGAGCGTGAGGCTCTTCTCTGCTCCGTCGATTGCGAAAGCTATTGTGATGGCGTCGTAAATTTCTGGCACGCTATCTTGTGGAAAGGCGGCGTCGACGACGGCACCGATGACTTGGACGATTTTACCGTTTTTATTCATGGTTAAAAATAAGGGTTGGCTATTAAAATTATTAGGCAGCAGCTGAGGCGGCGATTTCAAGAATTTCTTGAGTAATCGCAGCTTGACGAGCCTTGTTGTAGTCGAGAGTGAGATCGTCGATGAGTGTCGACGCGTTATCCGTAGCAGCCTTCATCGCAACCATGCGCGCACAATATTCTGCGGCACGGCTTTCGAGAAGGAGTTGGTGAATGATGACTTTTACGTAAAGCTCGGGCAGTGCATCAAGAACAGCTTCCGCAGATGGTTCGAAAACCATTTCGCGGGAATCGCTGCGCGCTTCAAGCGATGGAAGGTCAGAGACGCGCTTTTTGAGTTGCTCCAATACTTCACGCAAATCAACGATCGGCAGGAGAGACTGAATGACGGGCTCCTGCACGAGGACGTTCACGAAGCTGGGATAGGCAATTTCGATGGTGTCGACTTCTCCGTTCTTATAGGCATCAATCAGAAGCTTCAGCATAGGGCGAAGCTCAGAGAAAGCGGCTTTATCAGAGATGTTAAAGTCTGCCACTAGGCCACGACCGGAACGTGAAACAAACTGCGTCGCCTTGCGACCGACAGTGATGAATTTTGCAGCTCCTTTAACCTCTTCAGCAATCTTACGAAACAGATTGGTATTGAGTGCACCGCACAGCCCCTTGTCAGTGGAGAGAATCAGAATACCGCGCGTCTTGACTTCGCGCTTCTCGAAGAAAGGATGCGAAATCGTAGCTCCAGATAGATCCAACTTTTCTCCTACCGTATCAAGTAAATCAGCAAGGAGCAGTGCGTATGGACGTCCCGCAACAGCAGCATCCTGAGCTCGTTTCATCTTGGAAGAAGAAACCAACTGCATAGCACGCGTGATCTGCCGGGTATTTTTAACCGACTTGATACGGCGGCGGATGTCGCGAAGGTTGGCCATTTATTTCAGAGTTGAGAGGAGAAAAGACTAATGCCAGCGATTAAGCGGAGAACCCAGTCTTCCACTCTTCGAGTGATGACTTTAACGCTGCTTCGGATTCGTCACTAATTGCTTTGTCGCTACGGATTGCATCCATGACCTTAGAGCCTCGAGTTTCTAGGAACTCGCGGAGGCTAGAAGTCGCTTCAACAATTTTTGCTACATCAATCGCATCGAAGAAACCATTTTGCACAGCATAGATCAGAGAGGACTGCACTTCGACAGGGATGGGATTGAAAGCAGTTTGCTTGAAGAGCTCAACCACACGTGCGCCACGCTCAAGCTGAGCCTTTGTCTTCGCGTCGAGATCGGAACCGAACTGAGCGAATGCTGCAAGCTCGCGGAACTGTGCGAGCTGAAGCTTCACCTTACCAGCTACCTTCTTGATTGCCTTGATCTGGGCCGCAGAGCCAACACGAGAAACGGAAAGACCAACCGATACCGCTGGGCGGATGCCTTGATTAAACAAATCAGTCTCGAGGAAGACCTGCCCGTCGGTAATCGAAATCACATTGGTAGGAATGTAAGCCGAAACGTCACCTGCTTGAGTTTCAATAATCGGAAGCGCTGTAAGTGAACCATTACCATTATCCTCATTCACACGAGCCGAACGCTCGAGAAGGCGTGAATGGAGATAAAAAACATCACCAGGATACGCTTCACGCCCTGATGGACGTTTCAGCACCAAGGAAATTTGACGATAGGCGACCGCTTGCTTGGAAAGGTCATCATAGACGATGAGCGCGTCCATGCCATTGTTCATGAAGAACTCCCCCATCGATGCGCCAGAGAATGGTGCGATGTATTGGTTGGCAGGATTGTCACCAGCAGAAGCAGCAACGATAATGGTGTATTCAATTGCGCCGGCCCTCTCAAGGACAGCAATGGTGCGAGCAATGTTCGAATTCTTCTGACCTACGGCAACGTAGATTGAATAAACAGGCCGAAAGTTTTCTGGGAAAGTTCCGTCTTCGTTACGATGCTGGTTGTTGATCTTCGCCTGATTGATGATCGTGTCGATCGCAATGGTAGTCTTACCCGTGGAGCGGTCACCAATGATAAGCTCGCGTTGACCTCGACCGATGGGAATCATCGAGTCGATCGACATGATGCCCGTCTGCATCGGCTGATCGACAGATTTACGTGGAATAATACCAGGTGCGACTTGGTCGACTGGATAGGTTTCGCTGGAGTTGATTGGGCCCTTGCCGTCGATTGGATTACCAATCGCGTCAACCACGCGGCCAAGAAGCCCCATGCCAACGGGTACGGAAAGTAGGCGGCCAGTTGTGGAGGCTTCATCACCTTCCTTCAACTTGGAGTAGTCGCCTAAGATAACGCAACCGACTTCATCTTCTTCAAGATTCAAGGCGATTCCGAAGACGCCCTGACCGAAATCGATCATTTCGTTGTACATTGCACCGGACAAGCCCTCAAGCTTGGCGACGCCATCTGCGATGGCCACGATTCGACCGGTGTTGGATTTGACAGCGCCAGCTTGGAAGCCAGCGATTTCGTTTTCAATTTGTTCGACTATAGAGCTCATGAGAAACTAATGGTAAGTGAATTATAAAGGTTAGAGAGTTGTTAATTAACACTTTCAGCGAGGCGCTGAAGACGACCGGCTACGGACGCATCATAGACATCGTCGCCCACGCGCACACGCACGCCAGCGATCAAAGAAGTGTCTGGTTGAGTGACCACATTGACTGGGCGGTTGTAAAGCTTTGAAAATTGCACTTCAATCGCACTCAGTGCATCGCCGCTCAGCCCGACTGGCGTTGAAACGACCGCGGTCTGAAGAGCGACCTCACGGCGAAGGTAGTTGAGGAAGGCCTTGAGGATTGCAAGGTGATGACGGTGCTGCACCTGCTGGAAGCCGGTGAGGACTTCGCCTACTTTGGATTCAGTCACGACTCCGTTGTCCATCGAAAGCTCAACGAGCTTCTTGGCTAACTTGGTGATCTTTTGGTCGCGCTTCATATCAATAGAAAAATGTGCCGCTTAGTTGCCAGCGCTAGACAATTCTTTGGCAGCGGAATCAGAGAACGTTTGCTTCTCTGCATCTGAAAGATCACGGGACAATACAGTTGCGGAAGTTGCGACTACGAGCCGCGCGACTTCTTGACGAACATCAGAAAGCATCTTTTGGCGCTCCAACTCAGTCGCTTCGCTCGCCTTGCGGATGATTGCTTCAGCTTGTGCCGCAGCTTCTTGTGTTTTCTGTTCAATCATCTCCTTCGACTGTTCGCGAGATTCTGCCAGGATAGCTTGTGCAGCTACAGCGGCTTCCTTAATCTTATCGGCACGTTCACGCTCAGCAGCAGCGAGTTGCACTTTCATTTCTTCAGCATACTGAAGACCATCGGCAATTTTTTGTTGGCGCTCATCCAAAGTCGCAGCAATTGGTTTGACGGCAAATTTGTAGAGGACCAGTGCAACAATGCAGAAATTAACCATCTGCGCGACAAGTGTTGGCCATGAAATACCGAAATTACCAGCCAGTTCGGAGATCACTCCCCCGCCTTCCGCAGGTTCAACGCTTTCGGTATGCTCGACATCTGCGCTAGCACTAATGTGCGAATCAGCGTGAAGGTCTTCCGCCGAAAAGAGTCCCAGCGGAAGAGATAACGCGAAAAGCAAAGTGATAAAAGTGGCCTTCATTATTAGGAGAGTTATTAAATAATCTTAAAAGTGCCGACGGCCCAGCGTGGACCGTCGGCAAGACTCTTAAAGAGTGGATTAGCCAGCCATCTTACCAAGGAAGATGGCAAAGAAGACGATCGCTTCAGCAAAAGCCATAGCGATAATCGACTGCACAAGTACCTTAGTCGCCGCTTCAGGATTGCGACCGACAGCTTCACAAGCTTTAAAGCCAATGAGGCCAATGCCGAGAGGAACGCCAATAGCTGCTGCTGCTACGTTGATATTTCCAGAGATTTCTGCGATTAGATTGAACATAATGTTTAACGTTGAGTTTTGTATTTAGTGATTTTCTGTGCCGTCCACGACTTACTACATGGTCCCGAACACCGAAAGGATATAAAGTTTAATGCGCTTCTTCGTCGTGATTAGTCATCAAGCCGATATAAATGGCAACAAGGAGAGTAAAAATAAGTGCTTGGACCACGCCAACAAGGACCTCGTAAAGGTAGAAAGGGATCGGGACTAGTATACCGTAAGGTGCCATGCCCGTCATACTGGTCAAAAGATTCTCACCCCCAAATAC